>CAIUQV010000056.1 GCA_903901375.1 uncultured Ignavibacteriota bacterium | reverse complement strand
ATGATTAAATTAATCAACAGCATTGGCAGAGCAACATATTCGAAGACGAACTATGTCCGGTATTATAAAAGAACATTAACCCTTTTTTAAACCCGCCCCCTGAGAACCAATCTGTAGAATTCATTAAAAGCAAGTTAAGAATATTAAATGTTCTATGCAAGATATTTTTTATTCATATATTTTTAAAAAATACAGTGTAAACAACAAATAATTTTTTGTGGAAAAAGTGTTTTATGATAAGAAATAAGAATTATTACAATAGAAAGCCGCTTGTGTGTTCGGGAACTTTTTCATTTCACTGTAGTTTTAAGTAAATATTAATAAATTAAACTTTAAAAATGAAGAAAATCTTAGTTTCACTGTGTGTTTTAACTGTAATATTTACAGTAAATTCACTTGTTTCCGCACAGGAAACTTTCACTCATCCGACTGCAAACGTTTCTGTAACCGTTCCGGGTGGATGGCATTATGAAACCTCCAGTACTACAATAAAGATGTACCCTGAATCAAAAGAAGTTGCTGTCGTTTTTAACGTGATTGATGCTTCAGGAATTGATGCCGCAGTCGATCAGGCAGTAAAGGATATTAACTCAGCTTTTCCCGGCGCAACTATTAACGGCCCGAGTCAGTTAACCGTAAACGGAATGTCTGCTTTTGAAATTACCGGTAATTCTACAGACGGCAGGTCGTTCAGTTATGCTTTGCTCGTTACTCCTTCGGCGAAAGTTATTGAAGTTGCATTCGTTGCAAATACCGAACAGGTCAGCAAATACAGCTCTGAGCTTTCATCAATCGTCGGAAGCATAAAACCTGCAAATTAATTTATAATTCACTCGTTTTCAGGGGCTTTTTTGTAAAAAAGGCCCCTTTTTTGTTGCATTTCATTCAAAAGTCAACTCTTTTTCGATTTCTTGCGTAATTCATTGCTAATCTGCAAATAATTGAATATCTTATCAGTACATGCGATATACATGCGATATTTATAAGATATATATCTGAAATATATCAGTATGAATTGTTCATTCGTAGTTCAGGTATTCGGAAATTACAGGAAAGGAGTAATATTATGGCAGAAGTAATAAAAAGCGTTATTGGAAAACTTTCCGGAACGCTGGGAAATATGGTTTTCAGAAACATCGGCGATAAGGTTGTGATTTATATGAGACCTCATAACCAGCAGATTAGTTACAGCGAAGACTCGGTAAAGAACAGGAGTAGGTTTGGTATGACGTCTTTGCTTGCTACAAGAGCAAATAAACTTCCCGGAATAAAGGAGGTCTGGAACTCTGTTAATGCCGAAGGCAGAAGTGCATACACAAAACTGATTAAGGCTAATGCGAAATCCACTGATGCTGAGTGTCTTACGGTTAATAATAAAATCACTCCGATGGGGAATAGTCTGAAAGTGAAATCTTTTTCTCTGACCCCTCAGAAGTTTGTGATTGAATACAGGATTGAAGATAAAGGAATTGATAAAATTCTTCCACCGTACTATGCTAACCTTGTTTTCTTTTGCTATGATAATAAAAACCCTGAATCTGAAAGAAAGTATTTAATAGCAGAAGTTCCGGGAGATGTAAATGCAGATGAGGGTACTGAATACACTACTTATGAAACTGTTCTGAATAGTGCTTACAGTAAAATTATGGTGCAGTTCAAAAAAGCAGTAGTGCTTTTTGCGGTTACAAAAGTTGAGGGTAAAAATGTTCGGTGGACTACTACCTTCGGTGCGGAAACTGATTTATAATATTCTTCAACTCACCTTCTAATTTAAGGCTTTTACACCGTTCTCTGAAAATGAACGATGCGAACTTAATTCATCCGAAACTACATAAGTCATTCCGGCAGAAAGCGAAACCTTCCCGCCGTTTTCAAACTCAGATATAAAATCTCCCCCCAGACAGTGAACTATATGTCCCTTCCTGCACCAGTGGTCTGCCAGATACCCTCCGAATATTCCACAATTCTGATACGCAGATTTTCAATCTCCTTTGTCCGCCAGAAAGATGTTCCTGTCTCGCCGGGATGCTCCGTTCTTAATACCTTTTTACCAGGCTATTGTTCGAAATGGAATACTGCTCATAATAAATAATTATTAAACTTATAAATCATTTCTTCAGTTTTTTATAAACAAGATACCCAAGTGCAAATAAACCAAGCGTCGCAAGCGATGCAAAGAAAAATGCTACTTTAAACCCAAATTCGTCGTCGCTGTTTTCCTGAATCGCTTCTTCCTTCGCATCAGTTGTCCTGTTCAGTCGGATGAGATAAATAATCGTAACAGTCAGCGCATAAGCAAAACTCACCGCCATCAGCACAACCGCAAACTCTTCCGCAGACCAAACCAGAAAGCCCGTTGCTATTCCCATCCCCGCACATCCAAATAAAATTATAAACACAGGAAGCACTACACCCTTATTATAAAATGCACCCGCTCCCCACGAAAAAAGTCCGCTGCCTTTAAACGTATAATATTCATTCCGGGCTACAAACTTTCTTTCATAAACTACTGAATAAAGATTCCAGAACCCTATAAATAAAAACGGTATAGCCATACCAGACAAAACTACACCGGTCTTAAAATTACTATCCGCACCTGCTATTATAAGCCCGATGCTGACAAGTATAAACAAAATTCCCGACGTTATAAAAATTATTTTTCTTCCCATACATCAATATAAAGATAAGAGGGCAAAATTATTATTCCAATAGGAATCATTATCTTCATCGCAGAATCAACTATAATTATTGCAAAAAATTAATACTGCTCTACTATTTTAAAGTGGATGAACTATAATTTTAAGAAATTTATTGATTCGTTCCAAACATAGATGTTAAATGCGATTAGTCGTATTTGAGAAAGCTATCACTCCGTATTTTATAACTGGGACTTAATTATGACATCCATCGTTATCCTTTCATTAATTACATTATTCCTGATATCTTCATAAATTTCACTTTCATAAAAATTATTATATGTTTATTTTAATGGGCTTTACTATTATTGATTTTAAATCATAAACTATATTATAATAAAAATGAAACCAGAGAAAATTGCTTTTAAAGACGGTAAACTGAACATTCCCGATAATCCGATTGTACCTTTTATCAGAGGTGACGGTACGGGCGGCGACATTTGGGCTGCGTCAGTCAGAGTTTTTGATGCGGCAGTTGAAAAAGCTTACGGCGGCAAAAAGAAAATCGAGTGGAAAGAAGTTTTTGCGGGCGAAACATCGTTCAATAAAACAGGCGAATGGCTTCCCGATGCAACCGTTGATGCTTTCAAGGATTACCTTGTTGGAATCAAAGGTCCTTTAACAACTCCTATTGGCGGTGGTATTCGCTCTTTGAATGTGGCACTTCGCCAGATGCTGGATTTATACGTCTGTCTGCGTCCTGTGAAGTATGTTTCAGGTGTTCCATCTCCCGTTAAGCATCCTGAGGATGTTGATATGGTAATTTTCCGCGAAAATACAGAAGATATTTATGCGGGTATTGAGTGGGCTGAAGGAAGTGCAGAAGTTAAAAAAGTAATTAAATTTTTGCAGGATGAAATGGGTGTTAAGAAAATCCGTTTCCCTGAAACTTCTGGTATCGGTATTAAGCCAATTTCTAAAGAAGGTACAAAGCGCCTTGTGAGAGCGGCTATAGAATACGCAATAAAGGAAAAGAGAAAATCAGTAACGCTTGTGCACAAGGGAAACATTATGAAGTTTACTGAGGGTGCATTCAAGAGCTGGGGATATGAAGTTGCGACGACAGAGTTCAGGAATGAAACTGTTACAGAGCGCGAAAGCTGGATAATCGGAAACAAAGATGCTAACCCGAACCTTAGTGTCGAAGACAATGCAAAGATGATTGATCCCGGATACGTGATGATGACTGAGAAACAACAGAAAGAAAAATGTGCAGAGGTGGAAGAATCACTGAAGATAATGCCTACACACGGAAACGGACAGTGGAAAAAGAAAATAATGATAAAAGATTCGATTGCAGATATAACACTTCAGCAGGTTCTTACAAGAGCAAAAGAGTTTGACGTGATTGCAACTATGAACCTTATCGGTGATTTCCTTTCCGATGCACTCGCTGCACAGGTTGGCGGAATAGGCATTGCACCGGGAGCTAACATAAACTATATGACCGGTCACGCAATATTCGAAGCCACACACGGTACGGCTCCGAAGTACGCAAACCTCGACCAGGTAAATCCCGGCTCGGTAATTATTTCTGGTGCAATGATGCTGAAATATATGGACTGGAACGAAGCACACGACTTAATCTGGACTGCATTGGAAAAGACAATCTCGCAGAAGAAAGTTACTTACGACTTCCACAGGTTGATGGAAGGTGCAACAAAGCTAAAGACCTCCGAATTTGCAACGGAGATTATAAACAATATGTAAGTAAGATTAGAATAATAATACTAAATAAATATTAATAACAAAAATGGCTGTCAGAGATGACAGCCATTTTTCATAACCTTGTAATCTTTGCAACACAATTTATTTTATCATCACCATACTTCGCGTCTGACTAAATCCGTTTACTTCCAGTCTGTAAAAATATACTCCGCTGTTTAAAGTTGTACCATCGAATTTCGCTTCATAAGTTCCCGGCTGCATACTTTCGTTAACAAGTGTCTGGACTTCTTTGCCCGTAATATCGTATATGGCAAGTTTAACATTTCCCGACTTTGCAATATCAAATTTAAACTTTGTTACCGGATTAAAAGGATTTGGATAGTTCTGACTCAGTGAATATTTTGTTGGTGTTTCTGAACCTATACTTCCAATTGAAACCGGGTTTAATGTTGTATCAACAAAAATATTGTACATCGTACCGCCGCTTCCAAAACTCCTTGCGTGAACAGCTTTCCCGCCCGCAATCACAGATGTTCCGTCGTTTGAAATACTGCACATAAATGCAGAGCCGGGTGAATTAAAGCTGTACCATGGTGTGCCGTTTCCCGGGTCACATCTGAAAACATAGATGTCATCCTTTGAATTATCAAGCTTTCCCCACGATGCTGCCGCAAGATATTTCTTGTTCTTTGAAATTGTAACCTGATTCACTTCATCGCCAAGTGCTGTAAACGACCAGAGCGCTGTTGAACCCGTTGATACTTTAAAGAACCTCACAGACCCATCATAAGAACTTGAAGTTAAGAATATCAGAGTTCCAATTGCAATGTACTGTCCGTCGTCTGTTATATCTACACTCGTTACCCAGTTATAATAGCTTCCCGGCGGTTCCTGATACTGCCAGAGAAAATTGTATGCGCTTCCGCTCCACTGATACACTTTCACAAACCCTTTGTAGTTTATAGTTGCAATTATATTACCGTTTCCGCTTATACCCTGAGGCGCCTGCGTACCGTCTGTAATTGCCGCAGTGTATCTTAACGCACCCGTATAAATGTTATAAACATAATATGCGCTGTATGTATTGACGATTGCCAGTGTGTCGTTTGCCGCAATTTTAATTCCCTGTATCTGTCCCGGTACTTTTGTTTTCCATATTGAAACAGTAGAGTTCTTGTTAAAACAATAAACCCACGAAGAATCATTTCTGTTTGCACTAGCAAGCAGGTAACCTCCGTTTGAAGTTAAGTCCAGCGGTCCCGCAGCACCAGTATCAGCAGTCAATAATAAATCGAAGTTAAAGAATGGTGTTGAAGATGTTTTATTGAATAGATAAAAATTTCTGTATGAACCTGCCGCGATAACAGCGCCTGTATCCGATATTGCAACGTAATTTCTTCCGCTGTTTGAAGGGGTTGAGAATTCCCAGAATGGTGTACTGTTAATGTTTCCGTAAACTGAAACTCTCTTGCTGTTTAAATACCATCCTATTGCAGAAGTTTTTCCGTCTCCGCTTATCATTCCGTCGTTATTTATTGCTGCTGGGTCTGTATAAGACCAGCGCATGTATGAACTGTTTGACGGTCTGTAGTTGTTGTATCCTTCGTTAATAAATACTCCCTTGCCTTCGTAAGGCAAAGGGTTTGTAACGGTCTTGTACACAAGTTTGCCGTTTTGAATTTCGGTATTCGTAGTACTTCCTATGAAGTTATCCGATTGTGAATAGAGGCAGGAATACGTCAGAAGAACCAGTAGTAAAATTAACTTTTTCATAAATGTTGATTTGGTTTTAAATTAGCTTACGGGAATTTAAATTTTTTCTGAAATAAATGATATGATAAACTTATAATGGATTTTTAATTTAATCTCAGATTTCATATATTTGCACCAGTGAATATTAAAGATAATATCAAACTCGTTTTTGAAAACAGTCTTGAAGTTAAAGGTAAGTCCTTTGGTTATTCCAGTTCTGTTTCGGGCGAAGTCGTCTTTAATACTGCAATGACGGGTTACCCCGAGTCTCTTACTGACCCATCCTACAAAGGACAGATACTTATTCTTACTTATCCGCTTATCGGAAACTACGGCGTTCCTTCTTATGAATCCGATAGTTTACTTCTGAAAAACTTTGAGTCAGATAAGATTCATATTTCGAGTCTTGTCATTTCCGATTATTCCTTCGATAACAGCCACTGGAAATCCCATAAATCTCTCTCTGCCTGGCTTACAGAAAACAGGATTCCTGCAATGTACGGCGTCGATACCCGTATGCTCACAAAGATTATCCGCGAGAAGGGTGTTATGAAAGGAAAGATAATCTGCGATGATAAAAAACCGGTTAAGACGAATGATGAAAACCTCGTGGCACAGGTGAGCACTAAAGAGAAAGTTGTTTATGGCAGCGGTAAGCATAAAATTATGCTCGTTGACTGCGGCGTTAAGAATAATATTATAAGAAGACTTCTCGTCCGCGATACTACGGTCATAAGGGTTCCGTGGGATTATGATTATACTAACGATGATTACGACGGGCTCTTCATATCTAACGGTCCTGGCGACCCGAAAGCCTGTACAGCAACAATAAATAATCTTAGCAAAGCAATTAAAGGAGATAAACCTGTTTTTGGAATATGTCTCGGAAACCAGTTGTTGTGTCTTGCATCGGGCGGTGACACTTATAAACTGAAGTATGGACACAGAAGTCACAACCAGCCCGTTATTCTAAACGGTACGAATAAATGTTATATCACTTCGCAGAATCACGGCTATGCCTGTGATGTTAGCACTCTTAGCGATGAATGGAGTCCTTACTTCACAAACTTAAACGATAATTCAAACGAAGGAATTATTCATAAAAGCAAAATGATTTTCTCCACACAGTTTCATCCCGAAGCTTCAAGCGGACCTACTGACACAGATTTTCTTTTCGATAAGTTTATCGAAAATGTTATTAACTATAAAAAGAGTTGAATGGGCAAGATTAAGAAAATACTGATTCTTGGTTCGGGTGCTTTGAAGATTGGCGAGGCAGGAGAGTTCGACTATTCCGGCTCTCAGGCGCTGAAGGCATTGAAGGAAGAAGGCATTGAAACAGTTTTAATTAATCCTAACATCGCAACCGTTCAGACTTCAGAAGGAATTGCCGACAGAATTTATTTCCTTCCTGTAACTCCTCACTTCGTCGAAAAGATTATCGAAAAGGAAAAGCCCGATGGAGTGATGTTGTCCTTTGGCGGACAGACTGCCCTGAACTGCGGCATTGAAGCTTACCGTCTGGGAATATTTGAAAAGCATAAAGTTAAGATTCTCGGAACGCCGATTGAAGCTGTTATAAACACTGAAGACAGAAGCGAGTTCGTTAAGAAGCT
>CAIUQV010000055.1 GCA_903901375.1 uncultured Ignavibacteriota bacterium | reverse complement strand
ATCCTTTCGAAAGCATAGACTCACACAGAGCCATTTCTTTGTTTAATGTTTTAGAATTTACTGCTTTAACCCTGAAATAGTTTAATATCTGTTCCCCGAGTTCCGAAAGTAACTTTAAAGTTGTATTCTCAGAATACTCCATTTCCTTTACCACTAAATCTCTCACAACTTTAAATTCGCCGTCTTTAACCAATTGCATATTCTTCGCAATAATCCTGAAAATCCTTTCATAGGATTTTATGGAATTAAAGAACGGGGATTTTATGTACTTCTCAAAATCCTTATAATCTTCATCTTTAAAGTATTTCAGATGATTAAATAGTTCTGGTACTTTCATACACTCAGTAGAATTATTTGTTTTTTGTTATTCAAATATAATGAAAAAACGCAATATTTAGTATATAAATGCCCCTGCACCGGAGTTTCCAGACGGTAAAATCACTCCTGAAAATAGTTTTTTTAAAGAAATGAAAATTAATATATATCTTGTTTTATTGAAAGACTGTTGATATATTATAATTAGATTTACAAAAAATTATTAATCCCCAATGAAAACAATAATAATTTTGTTAGTCTCTACATTTTTGAGTATTTCCTCATTGTTTGCTCAATGGCAACCAATAGGACCATATAACGGTCAATCCCTTGCACTGGAAAAAATCGGCAATACCATTGTTTCTGCTTCCTGGACAGGGATTATGTATTCAACTAATAACGGTGATACTTGGAAACAGAGTCCTTATTATGGATTGGAGAAAAACATATTTTCACTGGCTGTAAGCGGAAATAAAATTTATGCAGGGACTTTTAGAACAGGTGTTTATGTATCAACAGACTACGGTATATCCTGGCAGATGTCATACCCTGTTGATATAGTTTTGGCTCTGACTGCAAAAGGAGATACAATCTGCGGCGGATGTGCAACTTTACCCGGAACAGGAGGAGTAATCGCTACTACCAATTCAGGAACTAACTGGTCACAGATAGGACTTGTAGGAACACATATTACAGCTGTAACCGCGACAGGAACAAATATAATAGCTGGAAGTATCAACACCGGTATTTACACAACGACTAATTATGGAGTTAACTGGACGAATACTTTGTCAGGTTATGGAACTATACAATCTCTTGCAGCAAAAGATAATTTTGTTTTTGCTGGTACAAGTACAAACGGTATATTTATTTCAACGGATTACGGATTGACATGGAACCAGAGCACATTAACTAATGATAGCGTTTTATCGCTGAAGTTCAACGGTAATTTACTGTATGCAGGAACAGAATCAAATGGTCTTTACGTATCTTCAAATAACGGACAGACATTTTCACATTATGACTTCCCTCTCGATATTAAATCAATAGGTTTTTCAGACAACAATATATTAGCAGGGACTTTAAAGTCAGGAATTTATAAATCCACGAACGGCGGTACTAACTGGACAATGTCAAATTATGGAAATCAGAAAGTTATGGGATTCAAATCAGATTCTTTGAAACTGTATGCGGGATCTTATGATAACGGACTGCTATTTTCAACAGACGGGGGAACGAGCTGGATACAGTCTGATTTGGTAACACAGCATTTGAATTCAGTAGCTATAGACGGGAATACTATTTATACAGGAGCAGAGTCAGTATGTTCGACTATAGGAATGTTCCGTTCAACTAACGGCGGATATAATTTTCATGAGGCAGGGTTTTATTACGACGTGCTTGTCACATGCATGACAATAAGCGGTGCTAATCTGCTTATAGGTTCATGGACGTGTATTGATCCAGGGGGTATTTATGTATCAACTGACAAAGGAAATACTTTTACAAATACATTAGGTTATGATATTAGAAGTCTTTATGCTGATGGTAATACTGTTTATGCAGGGCTGATAGCGGGTTTCTATGAAGGTAGCGGAATATTTGTATCTACAAACAGCGGATTTAACTGGCAAAGCATAGGTCCATTGGGAAAATCAGTTAGTGCGGTAACTGTATCAAATGGTAAGATATTTGCGGGAGTTGGTAACGGTGTGCAGATGACGACAAATAACGGGGTAAACTGGACGCAATCGCTAACAACTACATCGAGGGGAACAGCATTATTAGCGGTCGGTAATTATCTCTTTGCGGGAACTGAAAAGAACGGAATATATTTTTCCTCAGATAACGGAATAAACTGGGTACAAAAGAATCAGGGGTTGGTAAGCACTCAGCAAATAACAAATATTGCATTGCAGAATAATAAGCTATATGCATCTACTTTTGGAAACAGTGTCTTTGTGAGGGAATTGGCGGAAATAGTTTCAGTGAAAAGCATTTCAGAAGAAGTGCCAACTGAATATTTGCTAAGCCAGAACTACCCGAATCCTTTTAATCCGACTACAACTATAAAGTTCTCAGTACCAAAATCTGCATTTGTTAAGATTGCTGTGTATGACATTGCGGGTAGAGAAATTGAAACACTCGTTAATGAAAGTTTACAGGCAGGTACTTATCAGGCAAACTGGAATGCGGCTGAATACACAAGTGGTGTATATTTTTATAAGCTTGTGACAGATGGGTTCAGTGAGACGAAAAAAATGGTGCTTGTCAAGTAATAATTAGTATAAATTAAATTTATTAACATTATGAAAAAATTACTCATTGTTTTAGCTTTACTGGTAACCGTGAGCGCAAATGCTCAATGGGTTAAAGTTCTTAATGGTTTAAGTTATAATTCTCCCGTTTGGTCTCTGGCTACAAGCGGTAATAACGTTTATGCGGGTAGTGGTTTCGGCGTTTATTATACGACTAATGACGGTTCAAACTGGATTCGAACAAACCTTAATAATGCAGCGGGATACTCAATACTTATTAATGGTACCAATATTTTTGCAGGTACGCAAAATGGTGTGTATAAAACAACAAACAACGGTACTAACTGGACTCAAATGGGACTAACAGTCCCAATATGGACGATGGCTAAGTACGGTGACACTTTATTTGCAGGTACACAGCCATTAGGTGTTTACCGTTCCACTAACAACGGTTTAAACTGGACACAGACTTCACTGAATAACAAACTTATAAGTTCTTTGGCAATTAAAGACAATATGATTTTTGCAGGTGATAATGCTCAAGCAATCGTTTACCGTTCAACTGACAATGGAAATAACTGGACACAGTTTAGTTTAGGAGGCGGTCCCACTGTTTCAGTTCTCAGTCTCGCTGTAATAAACAATACTATTTTTGCGGGCGTGAATAATTACGGCATATATACTTCCACAAATAACGGTTTAAATTGGACTCCGAACAGTTTTAACAGTACATCAGTTCTTTGTCTTCTGGTCAATGGAAACAATATATTTGCAGGTGTCTCAGGGCAAGGAGTTTATCTCTCCACAAACCAGGGTGTCAGTTGGATTAACAAAATGCAGGGAATGGGTATTCAATGGATTAGGTCATTAACGGCAAACAGTCAGTACATCTTTGCAGGAAACGATTCCTGCGTCTGGAGGCGTTCACTGACTGAAATTGTTGGTATTCAAAAAATCAGCTCGAAGATTCCTGATAAGTATTCCTTATCGCAGAACTATCCCAACCCGTTCAATCCTGTTACAAATTTTATGTTCTCAATACCTAAGTCATCTTTCGTAAAGATTACTGTTTTTGATATTTCCGGTAAAGAAATTGAAACACTCGTTAATGAAAGATTACAGGCAGGTACTTATCAGGCAAACTGGAATGCGGCTGAATACACAAGTGGAGTATATTTTTATAAGCTTGTGACAGATGGGTTCAGTGAGACGAAAAAAATGGTGCTTGTCAAATAAAAAGGTGACAGAGTGACAAGGTGATAGTATGACAAGGTGACAGAGTCTATAATAAATGTTAAAGGGCGGGTTGAAGAATCTGCCCTTTTTTGATTTGGTAAAGAGTGACTCCCACAAATTTCACAAATTGCACAAAGATAAGATTTTTCACCACTGAGAGCACTGGGCACACAGAGGTATATAGTTAAAGAGATATGAAGAGATTAGCATAAGAGTTGGCTATTTTGAGTTAGAGGTGATATTTTTTAAAGTGAAGCAAATAAATTTTGGGTACGGAAAAGTAAAATAAAGGGGTGGTGAATTTTTGTAACGGCATTAGAAATATAGAAGTTAGGGAAAAAGCCCTTTCCGGAAATTGCTTTTTGCCGGTAAAATAGGTACCTGTAATAATTTGGATTTTCAGTAAATTACTATTATTATTTGTATAAATTAATGAGATGATAATTAAAAATAATATGCGTAAGTTATTTAAACAGAATTAAATGTTATCATAAAAATGAAAACACCTGAGTTTTTCTACAACATTAAATATCTGTCTGAAAATGACACTGAAGCTTTCGAAAAGTTTCTGCAGTCGCCTTATTATAATAATACCACTTCCCTCTCTGTTGTTTTCGGAATTATTAAAAACAACTTACGTCTTATTAAGGAAAATAAGTTTGATGAACTCAGGAATGTGATTTTAAGAACATCGGAATATTCTGCAAGCACTGTGGGTAAGAATCTTTCGTACCTGAACAATATGTACGAGGAGTTCGCAAAAGCCGAGGGTCTGAAGAGAAAAAAGTTTTACAATGAGTTTTTCAGGTGCAAATACCTGCTGCTGAAAGGAAATTATCATCTGCTGAAGAAGGAAATGGACAGATT
>CAIUQV010000054.1 GCA_903901375.1 uncultured Ignavibacteriota bacterium | reverse complement strand
TTAGTAAACAATGATAGAATCAAACTTGCACTTCGAATAACAGTCACCGCACTGGATACATTTATCCTGATGAATGAAGTGAACCTGTTTCTTCTCGCCGGTGATTGCCTGAGTCGGGCATCCGCGTTTGCAGACCATACATCCCGTACACTTTTCAGGTACAATCTCATAAGTAAGAAGTTTCTTGCAGTAGAGCGCAGGACACTTCTTGTCTCTTATGTGTGCTTCGTACTCATCCCTGAAATACTTAATGGTAGTGAGTACAGGATTCGGCGCAGTCTGTCCGAGTCCGCAGAGCGAAGCATCTTTAATCTGATACGCAAGCTCTTCAAGTTTTTCTATATCGCCTTCTTTTCCTTCGCCTTCAGTGATGCGAGTGAGAATCTCGAGCATTCTCTTCGTACCGACGCGGCAGAAAGTACATTTACCGCAGGATTCCTTGCAGGTAAACTCAAGGAAGAATCTCGCAACGTCAACCATACACGTAGTCTCATCCATCACCACCATACCGCCCGAGCCCATAATAGCACCCGTAGCGTTCACCGAATCGTAATCAACGATAGTATGCGAAAGGTATTCAGGAATACAACCTCCTGAAGGACCTCCAAGCTGAACAGCCTTGAACTTCTTATCGTCAATAATACCGCCGCCGAGTTTATAAATAATATCTTTAATTGTAATACCCATAGGCACTTCCACCAGACCGCCGTTCTTAATCTTACCCGTCAGTGCAAACACCTTCGTACCCTTGCTCTTTTCCGTACCGTACTTAGCGTAGGCTTCGGGACCGTTTGTGATAATCCACGGAATATTAGCATACGTTTCAACGTTATTAATATTGGTAGGTTTTTTCCAGAGACCTGATACTGCGGGGAAAGGCGGACGTTTACGGGGCATACCTCTTTCGCCTTCAACTGACGCGATGAGAGCAGTCTCTTCACCGCAAACGAATGCACCGGCACCTTCTTTAATGTATAAATCAAAATCAAAACCTTCTATACCGAGAATATCTTTTCCGAGGTAACCGCGTTCGCGTGCCTGACCGATTGCGATGTTAAGTCTCTTGATAGCAAGAGGATATTCCGCACGGCAGTAAATCACGCCGTCACTCGCACCGATTGCATAGGCACCGATAATCATACCTTCCAGAACGGAATGCGGGTCGCCTTCGAGCACAGACCTGTCCATGAATGCACCCGGATCGCCTTCGTCTGCATTGCAGATAATATACTTTTCTTTAGAACGGTTATTATTAGCAAACTTCCATTTCAGACCGGTTGGGAAACCGCCGCCACCGCGTCCGCGAAGACCGGAATCGAGAATAGACTTAATAACATCCTGCACACCAATCTTTTCATTAGCAATCTTCTTAACGGCTTCATACCCGCCGCGGGCTTCGTATTCATCAATGTTTTCAGGGTCCATACATCCGCAGTTACGAAGAGCAATCTTCACCTGTCCGTCGAAGTATTCGCCGTACTTAGTTTCAACCACATCTGACTTAACGAGGTATTCCTTAACGGGAGTAAAATTCACGACGTGCTTTTCGATAATCTCATCGGCTCTTTTCACGTCCACTTCACCGTATAAATAATTACCCGATTCATCTATAATTTCAACGAGCGGCTCTTTGAAGCACATACCGATACAGCTTGTTTTCTTCAGTTCAAAATCGAGATTATCAGCTTCACGAATCCTCAGCAATTCATCATAGACCTTTCCCGCTCCTGCTGCAAGACCGCAGCTGCCAAGACCAACTATAATTTGTGTTTGTGACATATAATTTTAATGTTTTCTTTTCAGAGTTTAATTATTTGAAATATCTTTAGCTTTGGAAGCCAGCGTTTCTTTACGTTTGATTTCCTTAATCACTTCAACAGCCTTCTTGCCGTTCAGCTTACCGTAAGACTCATCACCAATCATCATAACGGGAGCCAGCGAGCAGCAACCGAGACAGGCAACAGTTTCGAGAGTAAAAATACCATCCTTGGTTGTTTCACCGTCTTTCAGAGTAAGGAAATTCTGAACGTCTTCAGTAACGGCTTTCACGTTCTGAACGTGGCAGGCAGTACCGTGGCACATCTTGATAATGTTCTTACCGACGGGGTTCAGCCTGAACTGAGCGTAGAAAGTAACCACTCCGTACATATCGCTGACCTTAAGACCGGTTTCCTTAGAAATGAGCATCAGGGCTTCCTGGGGAATGTAGCCGTAGATATTCTGTGTACCCTGAAGGATAGGAATCAGGTTACCCTTTTTGTTTTTATACTTTTTGATAAGCGGTTCGATTAATTTCAAATCAATCTTATTATCACCTGCGGGCTTATCTTGTTTTTTATTAACACGTAATACTCTCATAAGAATAATATTTTAAAATATTGAGATTAAAAACTAAATTTAAATTAAATTGAAGTTAAGAAAATAAATTATTTCCGTATTACCACTCCAGACTATCGTCAAGTTTAATATCGCTTAAATCCTCTTCGCTGAGACCGTGCCATCTGCAGCCTTTTTTGGAGCAGAGGAAGAAATCAATCAGCTTAGAGCGTGCACTGATGGAAATAGCGCCAACGGGCGACTCGCACACATCGCATTTTCTGTCCTTCACCATCAGAGTGTGATTGCAGTGGAAACAGCGCAAATCACCGACGGGCTTACCTTCGGCGAGGAAGAGCGTTGATTTCGAAGAAAACACATTCAGGTAAGGACTTGAGAGAATATACCCCTCTTCGTTCTGTTCGTTCACCAGCTTCAGTTTCAGCATATCCGATTCAATCAGGCTCTTTCTGCAATGGGGACAGTAAGCGTGCAGGAAAGCACCCGTTTCGATTATTTCAAGGTCTTCGTTCTTATCGGTACTCGGATGAACGATATCAGCGGCATCGTAGTCATTCAGTTTCTGATAACCGTATTCCTGATACATCTTTCTGAGGACATTATTAAGGTCTTCGAACTGAACATTATGATTCTGGCAGCCGCGTCTTGAGCAGAAACTGATTTTGCCGCCCATATCGAGAACCAGAGTAGCCATAGGTGCTTTGCAGACATTACATTCAGACTTTGTAATAACCTCTTTACCGCAATGCGGGCAGGAGAAAACAGCAATCTCGTCTTTCTTGCTATCGATATTGCAGATGTAATTAAAACTGCCATAGATTGAGGACAGATTAATGTCGCCTTTATTTTTACCGGCGTCAATAAGCAGAGCAACGCTGTGAGCATTATCGACGAGGGTGTTCGGGTCCATTAAAGAAGTACTGCAATGGGGGCATTTCAGGTTAAGAGAGAGAAAATTGTACATAGTAAGGCTCCGTAAAATTAATTATAAAAGATATGATTTTATTCAGGGAAATCATCTTAGTTCAAAACAGTGTTTAAGTTATACAAATATAGTGAGAAAATGCATATATGAAAATGCAAAAGCGATGAAGGGGGGATTGAGAAAATGAAAGGAGCTAGAATTTAGGAGTTAGAATTTAGGAGAGAGGAGCCAGGAGTCAGGAGTCAGAAGTCAGTTAAAAAGCATGAGCAAGAGATTGGAACACAGATTTGCACAGAAAGAAACTGATTACCACTGATTTTTAGAACAAGAGCGTTTTTCAGGCAGAAGAGCTTTACCACCAAAACACGAAAACACCAAAAAGAGCGGAAGAGAATTTACCACTGAGTACACAGAGCACACAGAGATTTTTCAGGCAGAAGAGAGTTACCACCAAAACACTAAAACACCAAAAAGAGAAAGGAGCTAGAATTTAGGAGTTAGAATTTAGAAGATAGTTTAAGAGCGGAAGAGAATTTACCACTGAGAGGAGCTAGAATTTAGGAGATAGAATTTAGGAGTTAGTTTAAGAGCGGAAGAGAATTTACCACAGAGTACACAGAGCACACAGAGGTTTTTCAGGCAGAAGAGATTAAGAGATTTTACCCGCGAAAGACACGAAAAACACGAAAAGAGAGAGGAGCTAGAATTTAGGAGTCAGAAGTCAGGAGCTAGGAGTCAGGAGTCAGTTAAAAAGCATGAGCAAGAGATTGGAACACAGATTTGCACAGAAAGAAACTGATTACCACTGATTTTTAGA
>CAIUQV010000053.1 GCA_903901375.1 uncultured Ignavibacteriota bacterium | reverse complement strand
TCCGAGCGTGTTGAGTGCTCCGAATAGTCCGCTGTTCACTGTAACTGTATAATTTGTACTCAGTGAAAATGCAGTATCGCTCACAAACATACTCGAAGGTATAATCTTTTCTCCCGCTGGCAGGGAATTGTCGTAATCAAACCTGAGTCCTGAAAACTGAGGAAAGTAACTCAGGTTTTCCGGTGCAGTTAAAAATATCAGCTCAAGCGCCCGCTTCATTTCAAAACCAGAAATGTTAAACTTAACAAGTGTAAACCCAAGTTTTGAAACTGTGTCGAATCCATAAGGAGCCGCTCTGAAAAGGTCGTTCCCGACGATTGCTCCCTTGTAAAGCTTCTCATCCATTAAACCTTTTGCAGTTATTGAAATCTGTGTACCAGAATAATTCCTGTATGCATCAGTAATTAAATTTCCTAGAGGAGTATCCCTGAAAGTACTCTGTGCATCCCATTCGGGACTTATATCCTGTGAAGCAGTCGTTATAACGTTTGTGTAAACATCTCCGAACTGAGAAACTATTCCCTGCTTCAGTAAATTAAGGTACTGCTTAATTCTTGGTTGTTCAGGTATACTTTGGTTCAGTGCAATAAACTGATAATCCCTGAAAATCACACTGCCGTTACTGTATGCAAATTTCAGTTTACCTGCACCTGCATAATGATCTCCCGGATGACATATTATTGTGTTAAAACCTGCAGGATTGGGTACGAATACAGGCTGCGAAGTCAGCGAATGGTCGTGTCCTCCAAGGATTATGTGTATTCCGGGAACTGTTGATGCAAGTATGTTGTCGTAAGATGCTCCTAAATGCGATAAACATACAATTACATTACATCCAAGTGCATTCAGTGTTTGTACTGTTGCTGCAGCTTTCTCTAATATGCTGTCGCTGATTATTACTGGAGATGGATTGCTCGAGGGGTCGGGAAAAGTTAAACCGAATATTCCTGTTTTTACTCCGTTGTATTCTTTGATTGTATAAGGTGTGATAAAATTGTTTAGTGCAGGATACCCTGACATATTCAGATTTGCTGAAAGCACTGGCACAGGACTGTTCTGGAATCCCGCACTCAACGACTGATACAGCACCTGAGGTCCAAGGTCAAATTCGTGATTCCCGACTGCAATCGCGTCTGCTCTTAATCTGCTCAGCATCTCAAATTCTATACTGCCAAGATACCTGTTAAAGAATAAATCTCCGGTAAACAAATCGCCGGAATGATATACCATTACGTTCGTATCAATTCCCCTGATGTTATTTACTAACGTGAATAATCTTGAAAATCCTCCCTGAGTATATTCCAGAGACGTGTTCTTTGCACCGTAACCCATCAGGTAAGAATGTGAATCACTGAAATGCAGTACTGTAAAAGGTATATCCCTGCCTTCTGACCGGCTGCATGCAATTGTGAGTATAAATAAAAGTGATATTGATAATAAACGCTTCATGGATTTACTTCATAACAATATATTCTCTCTTATAATTAATACGCTTTATTTGTCTTAATGGTTCATATTAAAAACAGGTTTTACAGAAAGAAAGGGATGCTCATATCTGGCATCCCTTTTAAAATAATGTTCCGGAAAAACTATTTGATTAATGACATTCTTTTGGCTTCTTTGTAAAGTATGCCGGCATCTTTATCCCTGACTGTTAAAGCATAAATATAAACTCCACTCGATAAATTATTTGCCGTAAACTGCTTGTTGTAAAGTCCTGCGTTCAGGTATTGATTGTACAATACTGCAACTTCTCTGCCCGTTAAATCATATATCTTCAGGCTTACGTTTCCTGCCTTTGGAATGTGAAATTCAATCGTTGTTGAAGGATTGAACGGATTTGGAAAATTCTGTGAAAGTGTGTATTTGTCCACTGCCACCGTTCCTCCGTTAACCGAAGTAAGTATCTCGGTCAATGGTCTTGCAAAAACACTGCTTCCGTACGTTCCTGCAAAAAGCAGACTGCCTCTTTGTGTGATTGAATATATGAAAGGATTGTATAGTCCTTCACTGCATTTATACCAGTTATTGCCGTTGTTGTATGTCTTATAAATACCGTTGTTTGTACCCGCAAAGAACCAGCTTCCGTATGAATACAGAGCATTAATGTATAAATCTGAAAGTCCTGAATTTACTAAAGTCCAGTTTGCTCCGCCGTTTGTCGTTCTGAATATTCCTGAGCCGTTGGATCCTGCTAAAGTCGTAGAGCCGTTAGTAGCAATAGATAGAAGTGTCGAGTCTGTTATTCCCGAGTTTACCGCCGTCCAGTTTGCTCCGTAATTTGTTGATTTGTATACACCTCCGCCGTATGTAGCAGTATATATATTTGCAGCAGTAGTTGTCATACTGATAACATTCAGATTATTCAATCCCGAATTCACCGCAGTCCAGTTCGCTCCGCTGTTCGTACTCCTGAAGATTCCCCCTCCGAATGCACCTGCATACAGGATTGTATCGCTTTTAGCGAGTGCATAAGTATACAGACTTGTTATTCCGCTGTTTGATAAAAACCAGTTCGCTCCGTTATTCGTAGTCTTAAAAATTCCCGTGCCGTATATAGCAACAAATTCCGAGTTACCTATAGATTCGAATGAATATGCACCCGTGCTCGTTAATCCGTTATTCGATTGTACCCAGTTATTTCCGTTATTCGATGATGTATATATTCCCTGTGATGTACCCGTGAAAACGTTAGTAGTATTAGTACCCAAACAGAAAACATACTGGTTCGTCAGTCCGTTATTAATCTTCGTCCAGCTTGAACCAAGATTATAACTGATGTACATTCCCGTATTGTTTGAGCCGGCATATAGTGTTGTTCCATTGTAAATGAAATCGTAAAATGTCTCGTTTGAAGGTACTCCCGTGTTTATTGCTGTCCAGTTCAATCCGTTATTTATGCTTCTGTAAATACCCGTGCCATAAGTACCTGCGTATAAAACTGTGTCGTAGTTATAAACTTTATATACAGTAACACCGGAAGGCAGACCCGTGTTTGAAGCTGTCCAGTTTAATCCGTTATTCGTGCTTACGTATATTCCGTTGACTTCATAAGACGCAAACAGGTAATTTCCTCTTGAAAGCAAACTGTAAACGTATCCACCTGCCGGAAGTCCGCTCGAAACTGAAGTCCAGCTTCCTCCTGCATTTGTAGTCTTGTAAACGCCGTTCAGCGAAGTTCCTGCGTAAACATCCGTACCTCTCTGTACAAATGCTCTGACAGTCGAACCCGCTGTTATACCGCTTGATGAAGTTGTCCAGCTGCCGCCGCCGTTAGTCGATTTGAATACACCCGTGGAAGCAGTACCTGCATATAATGATGTACCTGCGAAAAGGATTGTTAATACATTTTTATCTGTTAATCCTGAATTAACTGCAAACCAGTTCAGGCCGTCGTCTGTACTCTTGTAAACTCCCGAATCCGATGCCGCATATAAATTCGTACCGTCAGTCGTGAAAGAATTAATAAAGAAACTGTTTAATCCTGTTCCTGAGAAATGCCAGTTAGTTCCTGAGTTTGTCGTCCTGTATAAATTACCGGCATAAGTTCCTGCATATACGTAGGTACCTTTTTTTCCTAAACACTGGATTGAACCTCCGAACTGGCCGTCTGATGAAGAATACCACTGGGTCATTCCATTTGAAATAAATAGAAAGGCAAATAAAACGGAAATAGTAATAGTTCTCATACTCAATTTATTTAATTAAATTAAAATACGTCGTTCCATAACACCCCTATACCTTTTTCCTCTGTAAATTTCATATAATTATTGTTAAGATGCAATATAATTATGAATATTCATCAATTATTTGTTTTAAGGTATTCTTTCATTTTTTTAATCGTATTTTGTCTTTAAATTGTATATAAATACTGTATTATGAAAAAGACAATATTCATCGCGTTTATTATTGCTTGTTCTTTATACTTTAATCTTAGCCCTGCTCAGACGGGCTGGCAGACACAGTCAGTTCCGCTGGGAAGTTATTCTCTTACCTCAGTTTATCCTGTAAATCAAAATTTGTGTTTTGCATCATCTGAATACAATGTATCTACTGAAAATTATTACGCTATATATAAAACTACTAACAGCGGTGTTAACTGGCTTCAGGTCTCCGGTGGCTCAGGCTGGTTCCTCAGGAATATAAAGTTTGTTGACAGTCTGACCGGCTTTGCCTGCGGCGGTTTGAACAGATTGTATATGACTGAAAACCAGTACGGTAAGTGTGTGTTTAAAACTACTAACGGCGGACTTAACTGGAACGTCGTTTACAACATAATATCAATCCCGGGTTCAGAGATGGAATTGAACGATATGTATTTTCTTAACAGCAGCACTGGCTGGGCTTCCTCCCGCGACGGCTCTGTTATGAAATCCACAAACGGCGGAGTTAACTTCACTGCTTATTATACTTCACCCTTATTCAGAAAATCTTCAGTAAGTTTCGTCGGTCCGCTTTACGGATGGACAGCAGGGGATTCAGGTAGAATTGCATACACAATCAACGGCGGGATTAACTGGACTGTGCTGAACAGCTTATCTGCATCACATTTCAAATCAATTTACTTTGTTGACCTGAATACAGGTTATGTCTGCGGTAATAATGGTTTAATATTTAAATCAACAAACGGCGGTGCTAACTGGACGGGTTTGAATTCCGGAGTAACAGCTAACCTTAATTCTGTTTATTTCATCAGTGCAGATACAGGCTGGGCTGCTGGGACTAATACAGTCATAAAAACAACTAACGGCGGACTGAACTGGATTTCTCAGTACAGCAGCACAGCTTCTTTAAACAGTATTCGTTTCTTTAACTCACATACAGGATGGTCCTGCGGCGGGAATAAAATGCTCTTCACAAATTCAGGCGGACTTGTTTACGTAAAGGAAATATCTTCTTTGACACCCGGTACATTTAAACTTTACAACAATTACCCTAACCCGTTTAATCCATCTACCGTAATCAGTTTCGATGTTCCACTTGAAAGCACTGTACAGTTAAAAGTTTACGACATTCTCGGCAGGGAAGTCGTAACTCTTCTGAACAAACCCCTGAAACCCGGCAAATACGAAATCTTATTCAATGCCTCAAACCTCTCATCCGGCGTTTATTTCTGTAAACTCATCGCCGAATCCTATTCATCATCAATTCAATTGCTCTTATTAAAATAATCCCTCAATTTAATTCAATATACCAATCTTTTCATTAAACTGTTTTATCTATTAGTGTAATTAGTTTAATTCGTGAAATTCGTGGACATCTTTTCTCTCGTGGTAAAAATCTTCCAACCTTCCCTCCTTTTTCTATTGACACTCATATTAAAATATGCCATATTGAATTATGGAAAAGAAACTTACTAAGAAACAGCAGAAGATTTTAGAATTCATACTAAAATTCACGGAGGAAAATTCATACCCTCCGACACTCAAGGAAATTGCCGAAAAGTTTAAGATCACAATCGGCACTATTCAGGACCACGTTTTTGCGCTTCAGAAAAAGCAGTACCTCGAAAAACGTCCCGATACTGCAAGAGGGTTCAAAGTGGTTAAAACTTCTTCGGGTAATAAAGTTACTCCGAAATCCGATTTAAACTACATTCCACTGTATGGTTCAGTCGCAGCTGGTGAACCAATCTTTGCCAGCGACAATATACAGGGTTATGTTACAATGGAGAAAAGTCCGAAAGGTCATCACATACATTTTGCCTTAAAGGTAAAAGGGGACAGTATGATAGACGCTGGAATATACGACGGCGATATAGTTGTCGTCAGAAAACAGGATACTGCGGATAACGGCGACATCGTTATCGCATTAATCGAGGATGAAGCAACAGTTAAAACCCTTCGTAACAATAAAATAAGGGCGTATCTCGAAGCCGCAAACCCAAGGTATAAGGCAATTATGAACCAGCCTTTTTCCGTTATCGGAAAAGTGATTGAGCTTCGCAGACAGTATATGAATCCATAACCAATATCTTATACAATTATAAAAACAAAAGCCGGTCATCCCGGCTTTTTGATTTTCAGTCATTAAATCTCTTTTCACTCTCTTTTGGTGCTTTGGTGTTTTGGTGGTAACGTTCTTATCTCTTAAAGTCTTTTTGCTCTTTGCCTAAAATAAAATCTTTAAATCAGTTGGAATCCAGTCTTTTTCAGCTCTAATCAGTGTACCAATCTTTTCTTCAAATTCCGACTCTCTTAAATATAAAATCCACACTCTTCTGCGACTTTCCGTAATCAAACACCTCATTCAAATCCTTCTCCGTCAGAAACTTCATCACCTCAGAAGAACTCTCTGCAAGCTTCCTGAATTCCACCTTCTCCTCCCAGCACTTCATCGCCACAGTCTGTACAATCTTATACGCATCCTCTCTCCTCATCTTCTTCTCAATCAGTTTCAGCAGTAATGTCTGCGAAAATATCAGTCCTCTTGTCAGTTCCAGATTCTTCTTAATATTCTTTTCATAAACTCTCACGTTCTCAATCAGGGCAGTAAACTTATTCAGCATATAATCCAGCAGTATCGTGGAGTCCGGCATAATAATCCTTTCCACCGATGAATGCGAAATATCCCTTTCGTGCCAGAGCGGAATGTTTTCCATCGCTGCCAGTGAATTTCCTCTTATCACTCTTGCCAGTCCCGAAAGCTGCTCTGAAGTAATAGGATTCTTCTTATGCGGCATAGCAGACGATCCTTTCTGTCCCTTCGTAAAACTCTCTTCAAGCTCAAGAACTTCAGTCTTCTGAAGATGCCTTATTTCAGTAGCGTATTTATCTATGCACGACGCAATTATCGCCAGTGTTGAAAGATATTGTGCGTGTCTGTCTCTTTGCAGAATCTGTGTGGAAATCTTCGTTGCCTTCAGTCCCAGCTTTTTGCAAACGTATTCCTCCACTTTTGGAGATATATGTTCATACGTTCCCACAGCACCCGAAATCTGTCCTACGGATATATTCTCAATCGCATCCTTCATCCTTTGAATATTCCTGTTGTTTTCGTCAAACCAGAGCGCAAACTTCAGCCCCAGTGTAATAGGCTCGGCGTGTATTCCGTGAGTCCTTCCAATCATCGTTAACTTCTTGTACTTCCTCGTTTTCTTCTTCAGTGCAACCCGCAGTTTTAGTAAATCTTTTAATATTATCTCTCCTGCCTGTTTCATCTGAACCGACAGCGCAGTATCCAGAACATCCGAACTCGTCATACCCATATGAATAAACCGAGAATCTATTCCCACGTACGAAGCCACGTTCGTCAGAAAAGCAATCACGTCGTGCTTAACAGTTTCTTCAATCTTCAGAACCTTCCTGGTATTGAAATCAGCTTTCTTCTTAATCACTGCCAGGGATTTAGCGGGAACCAGTCCGAGTTTGCATTGAGCTTCGCAGGCA
The DNA here is from genome assembly GCA_903901375.1 of uncultured Ignavibacteriota bacterium. Classification (GTDB taxonomy): domain Bacteria; phylum Bacteroidota; class Ignavibacteria; order Tepidaquicellales; family Tepidaquicellaceae; genus CAIKZJ01. Next base: position 8,011 of record CAIUQV010000053.1, on the reverse strand, counting down.
AGAATCTCCACATCAAGCCAGATTCTGAATTTATTCTCGTCCGACCAAATCCTGGAAACCTCATTTCTCGAATATCTTGGAATCATAATATAGTATTTAATTTTACTGTAGAAAACAAATATATTAATTACGCATAACTTTAAAAAGCATAATATTCATTAAAATCTTCATCTTCAATCATATGTATCAATTTGTGAAATTTGTGGGAGCTTATCCTTAGTGCTCTTTGTGCCTAAGTGGTAAATTCTTTTTCTTTTTACCTTGTATTGCTCTGTGCGCTCTGTGTACTCTCGTGGTGAATTTTCTTTTAAATCTCTTTTGGTGCTTTGGTGTTTTGGTGGTAAAGCTCTTATGCCTAAATAAATCTTTTCTTTTTCCCAGAAATTACTCTGTGCGCTCTGTGAACTCTCGTGGTGAATACTCCCACCCCCTGTTTCAAAATGAGAATTCCCGTCTCATTATGAGAAACCCCCCTCCCTCCTCACCCCGATTCCTTCCTGAAATAAAACAATATCTCTGGCACGCATATTGATGATTAATAATCGATTGGTTTTAAATAAGAGGAAAAACATAATTGCTGAATTATGTTTCTTCACGACCAGATTCCTTTGTTAAGTAAGAGGAAATCATCCGGAGCCTTTGAGTCCATCTCAAAGGCTTTTTTATTTACTGGATTTTAAAGATAAGTCATATCATTTATTACAGATGGATTTTCGAAATTAGAGTAAAATATTCTCTTTGACATCACGTTCACTATTTTAACAACTGTAATTTAAAGATTAAATGCATATTTTATGTTTCAGGGAACACAATTTAATTTGCCGTAGTATATAAACTAAAATTAACCTTTTAATCTATACGTTATGAAAAATTTAGCATTCGCACTGGTCTTGTTTGTAACTTTGTTTGCTTTCGGTAAAACAAATTCACAGACTGCACCGCAGGTTTATGATTATGATTCAAAGTGGAAGACAATTGACTCACTTTTTAATTACGGTCTTCCTGAATCCGGTATGAAGATTCTTACCGAAGTTTATGCTCAGGCAAAAAGCGAGAACAATACTCCGAATTTTATAAGGGCAGTGTTGTACAAGTTTAAACTTACTCAGTATAACGAAGAAGATGCTTTCTTTAAAAGACTTGAAGAAATGAAGGCAGAAGAATCTGCCGCTGTTTTCCCCGTGAAGCAATTCCTGAATTCTTTAATCGGAGATATGTTTTGGTCGTATTACCTGAGCAACAGGTACAATCTTCTCGGACGTACAAATGTTGTCAGCTATAAACTTGAAGATATTAAAACGTGGGATGCTAAAAAGGTTATCGAGCAGGCAATTTTCTATTACAGGAACTCTCTCTTAGAGCCCGAAAAACTTCAGCAGGTGAACATTGAAGCGTATAACGAAATGCTGAACAATTATGTTTATGATAAATACGTTCCTAACGGCAGAAAATACCGTCCTACTCTTTACGATTTTCTTGCTTTCAAAGCTATCGGATTCTTCTCGAATAAAGAAGCAGGCGTTACAAGACCAGCGGAACAGTTCCTCTTAAACGACCCGATTTATTTAAGCGATGCAAAAGAATTCTCAGCACTCGATATTACTACCAATGACGTTTTCTCATTCGATTTTTATGCAATCAATATTCTAAAGGACTTAATTAAATTTCATCTTGCAGACGGTAACGTTGACGCATTAGTGGACGCAGACCTTACACGCATTAAGTTTGTTAACAATAATTCCGGCAACGCCGAAAAAGAAAGTCTGTACCTTAAGGCACTTGAAAACCTTCATAATAAGTTTATTAACTATCCCGTTTCCACTTCTGTTGCCTTTGCAATCGCAGAAGTCTATCAGACAAGAGGTGCAAAGTACGTACCGGGAATAGCCGATAACTTCAAGGACGATTATAAACTTGCATACCATATCTGCAAGGAAGCTATCGACAGGTTCCCTGAATCTGACGGCTCACAAAACTGCCGTGCAATGATTTCAAGCCTTGAGCAGAAATCACTTGCAGTTTCACTCGAAGCGTACAACGTTCCCGATAAGCCGTTCCGTACTCTTGCAACGTACAGAAACGTTAATAAACTGTACTACAAAATCGTAGAGACTTCTTACGGTGAAATCAAGAATATTGAAGATGAATATTACAAGATTAACAATTACAATAAATACCAGTCCGGAATAATTGATAAGTTCAAAAACAGAGATGCTGTTCAGAGCTTTGCAGTAAACTTCCCGGAAGACCCTGACCTCCAGACACATAAAGCAGAAGTGAAAATTCCTGCTCTGTCTGCCGGAGTGTACGTACTGCTCGTTGGTTCAAGCGAAACATTTTCTTACACTGACAATGCAGTTTCGTTCTGCCTGCTTAACATAAACAACATTAGTTATATAAACAAAACAAACGATAAGCACGACATCGAGTTCTTCGTCTTAAACCGCGATACCGGCAATCCGCTCGAAGGTGCCGATGCGACTATGTACGTCGAAAAGTATGATTACAATGTATCAAGATATACATACAACAAAACGGCTGATTATACATCCAATAAAGACGGCTACTTCGTTATCAGCAACGTAAAGCAGTCGAGAAGGTTCTACCTTGATATAAACTATCAGGGGCAGACACTTTCAACCAAAGGTTATAACTTCGGATACGGTTACAACTATCTGCAGGATGCTTTTTATCAGGATGTTTATACTGAAAAGGAAACAAAACCTTATACACAGACTTTCTTCTTCACAGACCGTTCAATCTACAGACCCGGGCAGACACTTTTCTTTAAAGGTCTTGTGATTGAATCAAAAGGCGAAGAAAGAAACATTAAGGTGAACGAAAGCGTGACAGTTGAGCTTTATGACGTTAATTACCAGAAAGTCTCCGAACAGAATTTTCTGACGAACGAATTCGGTACAATCAACGGAAAGTTCACTCTTCCTTCATCAGGGCTGAACGGACAGATGCACATCAGAACTTCAAACAGTAACGGAAACGCATATTTCTCAGTGGAAGATTATAAACGTCCGAAGTTTGAAGTTACTTTTAATCCTATAAAAGGTGCGTATAAACTCGGCGAGATGGTTCCCGTTAAAGGTCTCGCAAAATCTTATTCGGGTGCAAACCTTGATAACGTTTCTGTAAAGTACAGGATTGTCAGAAAGACTTTCTATCCAAGATGGTACTACGACTGGTACTCATACTATGGCAGTGTAAACAATTCAAACGATGTGGAAATACTAAACGGAACCACAACAACGAATGCAAGCGGTGAGTTTGAAATAAACTTTAAAGCTGTTCCCGACCAGTCAATCTCTAAGGAATTCAAACCGTACTTCAACTACAAAGTGATTGCAGACGTAACCGACGTTAACGGCGAAACTCATTCGCAGGAAACGATGGTGGCAGTGGGTTACAATTCGTTGCTCCTGAACATCGCAATGAATCCAAACGTTGATAAGAACGGCGAAACAAAGTTTAAACTTTCCACAACAAACCTTAACGGTGAGAAAGAGCCGACTGAAGGAAACATTACTATCTACAAACTTAAGAGTCCCGATAAGGTTTTCCGCAGCAGACTTTGGGCTAAGCCGGATAAGTTTATTATGACTAAAGAAGAATACTACAGGGATTTCCCATACGATGAATACAGCGATGAAAGCAACTATACAACATGGGATAAAGAAATTAAAGCATTCGATACAAAGTTCAACACTGCAGAAGATTCCACTGTTGATCTTAGCGTAATGCGCGGATGGAATCAGGGAAAGTACGTACTTGAAATGACTGCAAAGGATAAATACGGCGAGGACGTAATCGAGAAAATATATTTCAATGCTTACAGCACAGGCGAAACGACTATGCCTTTCACCGGATTCAGTAATTTTATTGACAAGAAGAATTCCTGCGAGCCCGGCGAGAAAGCAGAGTTTATTTTTGGTACTTCGATGAATGACACAAAGGTACTGTTCGAAGCAGAAGGCAAAAGCGGTACGATTAAAAGAGAATGGGTAACGCTGAATAACAACCAGAGATTCTTCGAGATTCCTATTGCGGAATCGTACAGAGGCGGTATTGCGTACAACCTTGTGTTCGTTAGAGCAAACAGGATTGTATCGCAGTCAGGAAGTGTCTACGTTCCGTTTACGAATAAAATGCTCGATATGACTTTTGAAACCTTCAGGAATAAACTTCTGCCGGGCGAGAATGAACAGTGGAAGATAAAAGTGAGGGGCAAGAGCGGAGAGAAAGTTGCTGCAGAAATGTTAGCAACAATGTACGACGCATCTCTCGACGCTATCAAAACGCATAACTGGGATTTCAGTCTAAGTAATTATTATTACTACAAACCTTATTATTCAAACTGGGCAAGCAGTATCTGCTTTGATTCATACAGCGGAAGCGTGTACCAGGAAAACTGGAATAAGTACACATACGGAAGCAGTGTAGTCTATGATTTCCTGAATTACTTTGGAGCACCATTGTCCGCAAGCTATATGTACGGATACGGTTATCAGGAACTTGACGGACTTACTTCAAAAATATCTATGGAGAAATCTGTTGACATAGAACAGACTGGAAGAGTTGTTACGGAATACGAAAAGAAAGAAGCTCCAAGGAAAAACGGTAATAAGAAAGACGGCAAAGGTATAGACGATGAAAAGAGTAAGGAAGAGTCTGCTCCTGTTGTTGCGAACGAAAGAGATAAAGGTAAAGATTCAAATAAAGAACTTTCGGGTGTTGTTCCGAGAAAAGATTTTCGTGAGACGGTTTTCTTTAATCCTGATTTGAGGACGGATGAGAATGGAGATTTGACGATTAGCTTTACGATGCCAGATGCACTGACGAAGTGGAAGATGATGGGGTTTGCGCATACGAAGGATTTGAAGAGCGGGTTTGTGACGAATGAGCTGGTGACGCAGAAGGAGCTGATGGTGACGCCGAATGTTCCGAGATATTTGAGGGAGGATGATAAGGTGGTGATTTCGGCAAAGGTGACGAATTTGTCGGGGAAGGATTTGGAGGGAGAGGTGGATTTGTATTTGTTTGATGCTTTGACGATGAAGGTGGTGGATGAGCAGTTTAAGAATGGGGGTGGGAGTAAGAGGTTTGAGGTGAAGAAGGATGGTAGTGTGAGTGTGAGCTGGGAGGTGGCTGTGCCTTATGGTTTTGAGGCGATTGATTATAAGGTGGTGGCGAAGGCAGAGAATTTTTCGGATGGTGAGGAGGCTGTGCTGCCTGTGCTTTCGAACAGGATGCTTGTGACAGAGAGTTTGCCGATGAATGTGAGAGGGAGTGAGACGAAGACTTTTTCGATGGGTAAGCTGGTGGGGAATACTTCTAATAGTCTGACGAATTACAGGTTGTCGCTGGAGTTTACGAGTAATCCTGCGTGGTATGCTGTGCAGAGTTTGCCTTATTTGATGGAGTATCCTTATGAGTGTGCAGAGCAGGTTTTTAGCAGGCTTTATGCGAATAGTATAGCGACGCATATTGTGAATACGAATCCGAAGATTAAGGAGATTTTTGACAGGTGGAGAGATAAGAATCCTGATGCTTTGCTTTCGAATTTAGAGAAGAATGAGGAGCTGAAGGGTTTGCTTTTGCAGGAGACTCCTTGGGTGCTGGAGGCTAAGGATGAGGGTGAGAGGAAGAGAAGGATTTCTACTTTGTTTGAGATGAATATTATGAGGATGGAGCTTGACAGGGCTGTGAGAAAGCTGAAGGGTATGCAGGTGAGTAATGGTGCCTGGGCTTGGTTTGAGGGAATGCCTGAGGACAGGTATATTACACAGCATATTGTGGCAGGTTTTGGAAAGCTGAATAAGCTGGGGATTAGGAAGATAGAAGATGATGCGAATGTTTCTGATATGGTTTATGGTGGAGTGGGTTATTTAGACAGACAGATTAAGATGGATTATGAAAGGGTGCTGGAGAATGTGAGGCTGGGCTATACGAAGCTTTCTGATAATAATACAGGTAGTTTTCAGATACATTATTTGTACACGAGGAGCTATTTTAAGGATATAGCTGTGGATGAGGAGAATAAGGAGGCGTTTGAGTATTTTAAGGGTCAGGCTGCGAAGTACTGGAATAACAGGGGTTGGTATGTGGAAGGGATGATTGCACTGGCTTTGAGCAGGTATGGGGATGAGGTGGTTCCGATGGGGATAGTGAAGAGTTTGAAGGAAAATTCTTTGAATAGTGAAGAGTTGGGGATGTACTGGAAGGAGAATGTGTGGGGGTATTACTGGTATGAAGCTCCGATAGAGACGCAGGCATTGCTGATAGAGGTGTTTGATGAGGTTGGTAAGGATGCGAAGAGTGTGGATGATATGAAGGTGTGGCTGCTGAAGAATAAGCAGACTAATGACTGGAAGACTACTAAGGCGACTGTGGAGGCGATTTATGCGTTGCTGCTGAGAGGTGATGACTGGCTTGCGACTGATATGCTGGTGGATATTAGTGTTGGTTCGACGAAGCTTGATATGAGTGGTGCAGAGGCAGGTACAGGTTATTTTAAGACAAGCTGGAAGTGGGGAGAGATTAAGCCAGAGATGGGTAATGTGACTGTGACGAGGAAGTCTGCGACGGGGATAAGTTGGGGGAGTTTGTACTGGCAGTACTGGGAGGACTTGGATAAGATTACGAAGCAGGAGACGAATCTGAAGCTGGAGAAGAAGTTGTTTGTGGAGGAGAATACGAGCAGTGGAGTGGTGCTGAAGCCGATAGATGGTTCGCTGAAGGTTGGCGATATGGTGAAGGTGAGGATAGAGCTGAGGGTTGACAGGGATATGGAGTATGTTCATATGAAAGATATGCGTGCAGCTGGTTTTGAGCCAGTAAATGTGCTGTCGCAGTATAAGTATCAGGATGGACTTGGATATTATGAGAGTACGAGGGATGCGGCGACGAACTTCTTCTTTAGTTATCTGCCGAAGGGTACGTATGTTTTTGAGTATCAGCTGAGGGTGAATCTGAAGGGTGATTATTCGAATGGTATAACGAGTATACAGTGTATGTATGCACCTGAGTTTACGAGTCATAGTGAGGGGAGCAGGGTTAGTGTGAATAATTAGGATGTAGAATTTAGAATATAGTTTAAGAGAAAAAGAATTAGAGCAAGAGAATTAGAGCAAGAGAAAAGAACCCCTGTCTTTTAGGAGATGGGGGTTTTTGGTTGGGTGGGGGTTTAATATTATTATTATAATCCTTCAGATAATGTTTTCTCTATAGACTTTTGTATAAACTGATTCAGTGAGAGTTTTAAAGCTTTTGCAGTATGGTATGCCCTTGCGTGTACCTGAGGGTTAACTCTGACATTAAAACTTCCTTTGAATGACTTGTGAGGTTCTTTCTTCTTTAGTAAACATAATTCCAGATAGTCATCCACTGCTTCGTGAAAAGAGCTTATTAAATTTTCGACTGTTTTACCCTCGAAAGTAACTAAGTCGTTAATGCCTTCGATTTTACCGAAGAATGTTTTGTCTGCGGCACTAAACTGAATAGAGCCGATGAATGATTTATATGTTACTATGTTGTTCATTGTATTAGATTTTGATTTAGTAATTCATTTATTAGCATTTGCACCTGATACCCTTTTAATATGGGTTTTGGATGCGGCTTATGAAGTCTGATAATATGCTGAGTATCTTCCTTATAAAATGCAACTCTTGATCCCGAAGTCTTACCTGTTTTAACTTCTTCATAACCGAAATGGAGTAATATACGCCTCAGGTCAAGGTAAGAAAAATCTTTCGGGTTATTCTTAAGTCTCTGAATCAGTTTTTCTACTTTACTCATATTTGAAAATAAAACAGGAAGAATAAAGATGCAACTGAAAAATAGTTGCACTCAGAGTCAATGTTCAAATGAGGGGTCTATGTTTGGAATTAAAATCTGCCCGACCTGAAATATACGAGGAATGAACCTATCTTGAACCAGGTTAGAGCGCAAGGTGAACGAGAAACATACGAGGATTATACGAGAAGTGAACCTGAACGTGACT
>CAIUQV010000052.1 GCA_903901375.1 uncultured Ignavibacteriota bacterium | reverse complement strand
CCTGAATTACCCGAATAATGATTCCTAATATACTCTTATTTCAGCTGTTTAAGTCTCAATATGAGACTTTTTGTCTCATTATGAGATTTATTGTTCTTCTAAATATTAAAATATCTATGTTTATCTCAATTATTCAGCATTTTCAATATGGCACTAAAATTGAATATATTTTTGTAGTTAGTAATTCGGGTTCATTTTAAGGAGAGAACATTCTGATTAATAACAATATTATAATTTCTGTTTGAATTAAATTTATACAATATTTCTGAATTATGAAAAAGATTAATAGCATTTTCTTATTCTCTATCGTCGTTTTCCTTTTTGCATTCTTATACGGATGTAAAGACAATATTACTGATCCGCAGGACATCGCAACGGATTATTCAAATCCTGCACGCTGGCTTTCGGTTCCGGATACTGTTCATAACGTCGATGTGTTTTATATGTATCCAACTTCCTGTGAAGTAAATACAAACCCAAACAATCCACAGGTATGTGCAATAGACGACCCCGTTATGCTGAGGGATTCCCGTTTGGCCTTCGACAGGCAGGCAACTGCTTTCGAGAATACCTGTAATGTATTTGCACCTTTTTACAGACAGGTGAATACATATAATACCACTTTGATGACACCAACTTATGATGCCATTGCAGCGTTCGATTACTACATTAAACACTTCAATAATGGCAGACCATTTATTCTCGCAGGTCATTCGCAGGGCGGGAATGTACTTCATAATCTTCTGTCCGATTATTTGAAATACAATACTCAGGTATATTCAAGGATGATAGCTGCTTATATTATAGGCTTTCCGATAACGCAGCAGTATCTTTCTCAAAACCCGCATCTGAAATTTGCAACCGGACCTGACGATACAGGTGTAATAATTTCCTATAATACTCAGAGCAGTGATGTCTCTTCACCAAACCCGATTCTGTTCAATTCTATAGGAATAGTAATCAATCCTGTTAACTGGCTAAGAGACGAGACTTATGCTTCAATTTCTCAGGGACTCGGTTCAATATTGCCTGACTCCACCGGTAAATTTGTTCCCGTTCCCCAGTGTGCAGACGCAAAGATAGATATTGCAAAAGGTGTTTTAGTCGCAAATGTACCTCTTCCATTAAAAGAACTGATTTTCAAACTTGATTCGCTCGAGGGATTTCCCAGAGGAGTATATCATTCATTCGATTATCCGTTCTATTATTTTAACATAAGAGAAAATGCTGCAAACCGTATTCAGCATTACTTTAATAAAAACTAAATATGAAATCAATATTATGAAAAAGATATGTTCTTTATTGCTTTGTACTTTAATTCTTATAACAATTGCTTTTGTAAATAAAACATTTTCCCAGCAGGGAAGTTATCCCATCGATTCAAAAGTAAATACTACGTTTGACAGAACAATTCAGCCTGTACCTGTTCCTGTCACATCACCGTCTATATCCCCTGACGCGATTGCAAAGTATTCAGAAAACGGATACGGAGTATGGAAATACGGAGCTGGATTGCCTGTTGAAAAAAGGCTGGACCTAATGCCGGACGATTATTCAGTCAGTACCAATACTGCAAAACTTCTTCACTTCTTCACAATTTCCGATATTCATATTACTGATAAAGAGTCAACTGCACAGGCAATCTATTTCGGTTTAAAGGGCGGTATAATCTCAGCTTACTCAGCAATAATGCTCTATACAACTCACGTACTCGATGCCGCTATTCAGACTGTCAATGAATTGAATAAGAAAAATAAAATAGATTTTGGAATTTCACTCGGTGACGACGCAAACAATACTCAGTATAATGAGTTAAGATGGTTTATCGATGTACTCGATGGAAAAGAAATTAATCCTGACAGTGGTATAAAAGACGACCCTGTACCGGGACCTCTTAATGACTATCAGGACATTTATAAAGCAGGTGGTCTTGATAAATCTATTCCCTGGTATTCAACCCTTGGTAATCACGACCATTTCTGGATGGGTACTAATCCGCCAAATGATTACCTCAGACAGGTTTATGTCGGCGATGAAATTCTGCAGATGGGTAATATTTTTGAGCCGGGAGGATTCCATAAAAGGGATTTTTATATGGGTGTTCTCGACGGTTCAACTGTCTATGGTGATGCAAAATGTTATGGTCCTGTGGCAAATACAACACCGTTGAAAGTTCCTGCCGATGAAAACAGGCGTTCTCTCAGTCGTAATGAATGGATAGGGGAATTTCTGAATACTTCCTCAGAACCCAAAGGTCACGGTTTCAATAAAACAAATTCCGAAACAGGATTTGCAAATTATTCTTTTGAACCAAAATCTGATTTACCTCTAAAAGTAATAGTTCTTGACGATACACAAAGTAATGATGACCCTGATATACAAGGTTACGGGCACGGAACGCTTGACCAGAAGCGTTATGAATGGCTCATTAATGAACTTGAGAAAGGTCAAAAAGAAGACAAGCTTATGATTATTGCAGCACATATTCCAATTGGCGTTGAAAAGCCGGGTTCATTCCTTGGATGGTGGGAAAAAGCTTATGTAACAGAAGATAATCTGATTTCAAAACTTAACACTTATCCAAATCTGGTTATGTGGATAGCGGGCCATAGACATAAGAATACTGTTAAAGCATTCAAATCACCTGACCCTTCTAAACCGGAACTTGGTTTCTGGCAGGTGGAAACTTCTTCTCTGCGTGAATTCCCTCAGCAGCTAAGAACTTTTGAATTAGTAAGGAATTCCGATAATACCTTATCAATATTTGCAATGAACGTTGACCCGTCTGTAAAGGAAGGTTCATTCGCTGATATTTCACGTTCGTATGCAATCGCTACTTACGAAATTTATAAAATTAAAGCTGAACTCAACCCAACAGGTTCCGTATCGTACAATGCAGAACTCGTTAAAAAGCTAAGCCCCGAAATGCAGAAGAAAATTCAGAAATGCGGTACTTTGATTAAATAAACGCTTTCAATTGATTATTCAAATCAGCCCGTTTTATGCGGGCTTTTTGATTATTACCGATATAGTTATAAAGAGGTATTTTATAATCATAGATTTTAATACAAAAATATGATAATTTATTGTATAACATAAAAGTAATTTAATATCACAATGAAAATTAGAATAACGTCTGTATTCATTATCCTTATTACCTTTCTATCATGCAGTGTTTTTGCACAGTTTGCTATTCAGTACAAAAATACGAAACACAATTACGGTATAAATTTCCCTAAGACTCTTGAACTGACAGAACTTCCTGAAGCAAACAATTGTGACACTCTTATAGGAAAAGATAAAGACGGGAACGAAATAAGCATAACCGCAAAATCTGACCCAATTTACAAAGGAATAAACGGCAGCCAGCTGTCATCAAAATCGTTTATGCCGGACCTGAAAGCAAGATTAAAGAATATTGAACTGAGTGAAACTTACAATATGGACATTGCAGGTGAACCCGCATTGTATATGAAAGTGAATTTTAAGAACGATGATATGGATGGTATAGTTTCTCAGTTTATTCTTGTTAAAAACGGAAAGATATACATTCTCAGACTGGTATCAACTAAAGATAATTACGAAAAATTCAGCGCTGAAATATCCGGTTACTTGTTTACTTTCCAGTTTTTCGAAAGTACAAACAGAACATTCTATAAGAATGAGTTGTATAATTTTGTAATCTATTTCCCCACAGGCTGGAATTTTGATAAAGGAGCTTTTCCGGTTATGGCAAACAGTCCGAAGGGTTCAAGTGTCTCCGTAGAAGTACTCAAGAATAGTGAATATGAAGGTATGTCTGCTAATGACCTTGATGAAGATGTTCTGGTGGACGCACTTAAAGCACAGTTTACTAACGTTTCTTTAGTTGGTAAAAAGAAATATACTATAGACGGACATCCTGTACTTATGCTTAAATACAGATGGCTTCAGGTAGCAGGTGGAAAGAATGATGCTACGATTGTTATTCATTATTACCTTATCAAAAAGAATCTTATGTACGTCATCGAAGGGAAAATGAAAGAGGGTACCAAGGATGATGAAAGATTGATTGAACAGTGTCTGCAGTCATTTCAGTTCACAAAATAGGTTTTATATTTAACACTTAAATCAAAGGAGAACAACTATGAAGAAATTTCTTTTCTTCCTCTTATTCGTATTGCTAATTTCTGGAAGTTCATTCGCTCAGTTTGGTGATATACTGAAAAAAGCAACTGACCAGGTTACTAAAGTAGAACTTCTTGAGGAGAAGAATGTTACTACTTCTATCGAGGATGCCCTTCCAGTGGCATTCTGGCTTAAAGATTTAAATGAATATGATGAACCATCAGAACAGGATCATTATAATTTTAGTCTAATTCCGGGTTATTACAAATTTGTACTGCAGTCTTACTGCCTTAAAGCAGGAACTAACGGACCTACAAAAGGTTCCGGTTATCTTCTCGCTCCTCTTAAAGGAAAAAGAAGTGATATTGTTTACAATGTAGTTACAAATTCAGCAAACCATCCGGAAATCGATCAAAGGGATATTCAGGTATTTTTATGGGGTGTAATATACGGTTCTAAATTTACTGATTATCCGATAGATTTTCAGAATAAAATAAGGCCTCTTTTAACCCCGTCTGAAATAACTGATTTGAGCCTTGATATAAAAAATGTTCCACTTGATGTGATGCCCTCAGATATTAAGAAAATTGCAGCATTTTATAATGATTTTAGAGCTAAAATCACAAACCCAAACAGCACTTATAATGAAATTGAAAGTATGGCAATGCTTAATGGTGTGCTACCGGAGGACCCATTTTCTAAATATATACAAAAGGGTTTATGGGCATACATTGGTGATGGTTTTTATGCTCGTTCAAGACCGGAAGGATATCAAAGAACAATACAGGAAATTTACAGACCTGCAAAAGTTAATGCAATAAAAGATTCAAAAGGAAGATTGACTTCTCTTGAAAATGATGGTTATAAGATTGAGATTAATTATGACGATGATTCCGGAAGAGATGTAGTTTCTTTCTCCGGACAGGGTGATTATCCGGTATGGAGATTTAAGTCCATAAAACTTTCTTCTGAAAACGGTTTAAATTCAACAACTGTTGAGAATACCGGCTGGATGGTTAAAGATAAAGGGCTACCTATTAAGAAAGGTGGCAGCAATAAATATGAAATGGTGACAGACGATCCTATGTATTCTGATTATACCGGTAGAGTGAATGATGGTAAGAGGGTACTGAAAGATTTTGACGAATACAGAAAAGAAAAGAAAATGCAGCCTCTAAAAGATAAACAGGACGAATGCTGGGCTGATTACCATACTATGAAAGGATTAAAAGCAGCTACTAACCCCCTGGATAAATCAGGTCAAATGAACTGGATACAAAAAACTCTAAGACTGGTAACTGATTGGTGGAACAATTCTTCAAGTGCACTTGCAGGAGAAGAAAACAGTGATAATAGCAACAAAAGAGTTGACTTCAGAAAATTCCCATCTGTACCCGCTACAAACGGCATGCAAAGAATTATTACTTCTGAAAGAAAACGAGTAGAATAGAAAAGATTCCTTTTTTATAAAGAGCGGATGTTTTGTGTCACATTCGCTCTTTATATAAAATTTGACTTTTATAGTCCGAATTAGAAATTCTTCTAAAAGCCTTTTCTCAAATTGAGAATAAAAGTCTCATATTGAGACCATTTATTATGAATCCATTAAAATTAAGTCCATAAATGCGCTAATACTGCTATTTTTTATTGGCACAATAATTGAATAATCTTTAATAATTGCAATAATAATTTTGTGCTAAAGATTATGTACATGAATAGTAACATTTTATTTGAAAATAATGGTAATTTAGAAATACTAAAAAGAATCAATTTAAAGTACATTATAACTCTTCTTTTCCTAAGTTTGAATATTTCCACTTCCTTTGCTCAAATAGGAGGTTATGCTCTTAAATTTGATGGTGTAAACGACTACGTAAGCCTTGGAAATAATATAGCAAACTTACAGCCTTCGGCAACTGGATTTACAGTAGAAGCTTGGGTTTATATCGATGATGGCGCTCCTAACGACCAGAAGATAATAATGTCTCTGGGAGGATGGGCCAGAGGCTATGCAATGAATATTTATAGCAACGCAAGTGGTTATTATTTAGTTGCGGGAATTTACTTAAATGGAAACAATTTTTACGCCGAGGAAGCCACTAAAACTAATTTTATACCAACGAAAACTTGGACTCATCTCGCTATGACATGGATCCAAAATGGCAATCTGATTACTTACCAAAATGGTAAACTCTTAGCACAAGTGAGCTCAAGCTCTTATTCATATTCTGCATCCGAAAATCTAATTACAATTGGGGAAGGATATACTAATGTTTATTATGCTCCTTTTAAAGGAAGAATAGATGAAGTTCGAATCTGGAATATTCCCCGTACACAGGGTGAAATAAAAGCTAATATGTACAAGGAAATAAGTACTGCTACAAATCTGAAAGGTTATTACAAAATGAGCAATGGCAGTGGCACTTCATTATCCGATGAAAGTGGAAACTCATACAATGGAACACTCTATAACGGTCCTACTTGGATTG
>CAIUQV010000051.1 GCA_903901375.1 uncultured Ignavibacteriota bacterium | reverse complement strand
CACGCACGATAACGTTCCGACTGAGGAATTCCTCAGCCTGGCAGAAGAAAAGGATATTCCTGTATTCGTTACTCCGCACCATACAACACGGCTTGTATCCCTGCTGAGCGACTTTCTGGACGACCAGTTCTCCGAACAGGCAGTTATTCACTCGTCTTTCGTTGACGTGTACGGAGTGGGGCTTCTGTTCTGCGGAAGGTCCGGTATCGGTAAAAGTGAAATAGCTCTCGACCTCGTCGAACGCGGTCACAGGCTCGTTGCAGACGATATTGTAATCGTTTCGAAGAAAGCTGAAAACGTGCTGATGGGTTCGGGTACTTCACTCGTTAAACATTTTATGGAAATACGCGGACTCGGAATCATCGACATCAAAAGAATTTTCGGTATCAGGGCTATCAGATACCAGAAAAGACTTGAGGTTATCGTTGAGCTCGAACACTGGGATGCAGAGAAAACGTACGACAGAACAGGTCTCGATTCCAAGATGATAGAACTGCTCGGAGCTGAAGTGGAAAAAATAAATCTTCCTATTTTTCCGGGTAAGAATATTACTGTCATTGCAGAAGTTATCGCACTTAATTATCTTTGCAAACACTACGGCTACAATGCCGCTAAAGTATTCGAAAGAAAGCTGGCTGAACGTATCGAAATGAACTCTAAAGGCGACAGCGGTATCGCTAATGAGCTCAGGTACAAAAGAAGTACTGAATACTTTGAACACGATTTTGAATAACACAATTAATTAATAAATATAAACGGAGGTATTTGAATGGTTTGGACTCTGGAGTTGGCATCATTTCTTGACGATGCTCCATGGCCTGCAAACAAGGCAGAACTCATAGATTATGCAACAAGAACAGGTGCACCTAAAGAAGTTGTTGATAATTTAATGGAGCTTGAAGATACGGAAGAACCTTATGAAAGCATAGAAGAGATCTGGCTTGATTATCCAACGGATGAAGACTTCTTCTATGATGAAGAAAGTAAAGATTTTTAGTTATAAATCTAACTTCTAAAAATGTCTGAAATTTAAAGGTCTGTGTTTGATGTATTTTGGGTATATTAACACAGACTTTTAAATAACGGACGGATGAATGATGATATTAAAGAATTTTATATTTATATTTTTATGCACATTCGTTTTCTGTCTTAATTCCTCTTTCGCACAGGATGACGACGAAATCGTCCTTAAATCCTTTAAGACAGGTGACGTCGATATCCTATACAACACCACAGAAACTTTCTCCGAAACTGAAATTAAAAACATCATCAAAACCGGTAACAGCCCTTACTTTAGTTTCGAGGATTTTGCTACCGATAAAAAACGCATAGAAAAATTCTATTTCGATAACGGATTCTTCGATGCGTTCGTCGATACGATAATCCATAAGGATGTTAATAAAGGAAAAATCAACGTAAAGTTTATCATTAATGAAAACCTGCCATACACCATCGGCAGTATAAACATTGCAGGACTTGAAAACCTGCCCGGCGACCTTAAGGAAAATGTGTTTAAACCCGATGTGCTCGAAACTTCTGCCGGCGATGTTTACGTGAAAAATAAAGTAACTTCCGAATCGGGAAGGATTCTGAAGTTCCTCCAGAATAACGGTTATGCTTTCGCTAATTTGTCAGCACCCGAAGTCGTTAAGGTGGAATCTCTCGACCCCGATAAGAAATTTAAGATTGACCTTAACCTGAAATATGATATGGGTGCAAGGTACAGATTCGGCAGGACTAACATTGAAAT
>CAIUQV010000050.1 GCA_903901375.1 uncultured Ignavibacteriota bacterium | reverse complement strand
GTTTTAAACTTTACAGCAAGTCTTCCTTTCTTTGATTCATTCCTGAAATCCTGAGAAATTGCAATATCTCTTGCCTGCATCGGGTCGGTATCAAACTGTTCTTTTGTTAATGAACCGGGAATCCTGTTTATACCCCTTACATAATTGCTAAGAACAGCAATTGATGATTTGTTTCCGAGATATCCTTCAAAGACAGAATTAACAAGATGTCCGTATTCACCGCTATGCTGTCTGTATCCTTTCAGGTTACGGTAGTTATAACTCATAAAGAACCTGTAATCATTTGTCTTAATACCAACCTTACCGCCGTTCTGAAGAAATCCATAAGAGCCGTACTGGTTATTTGATGTGAAATAGTTATCAGGAAAATAAATATCGGTTAAAAAGTTAACAACTCCACCCGGTGAGTTACCATATATAGAAGACAGGTTCCCTTTCACGACTTCAACACCTCCCAGAGAAGTGAAGTCGATAGCATCAACCACAGTTTCGCCGTCAGGCTCTGATTCAGGAATGCCATCCTGCAGGATTTTAACTCCTCTCACACCTGTGTTTGAACGAGTACCGTATCCTCTTATTGTAACCCTAATATCTTTGTTGCCGTATCTCGACTGAAGAAAAAGTCCCGGTACATCTGCCAGAACATTTTTGGCAGATACTTTTTTACCAAACATAAGCTCTTTTTTATCTACCCTGAAAACTGAAAATGGAATATCTATAATCTTTTCCATTGTTCTTGTTCCTGTAATTACCAGTTCTTCAGTTTCATATTTCATACTATCGCGTTCTTCTTCCTGAGAATATGCAATTGAAGTTATGGTAAGCAGAATTATGATATAGAGAGTAAAGTTTTTCATAATAAAGTATTAAAATTCCTTTTAATGTATAATTAAGTTAAGTGTAAATTTCAAATTAATAAATGTAAAAAACACTTCTTTTTAAATTGGGGATAAAGCCTGTAAAGCTAAAAAATATTTGTTATTAATATTCTGAAGGGGGCATCGAAAAAAGATACCCCGTTTCAGAATAGTACCAAAATGAAAAAATGCTAAAATTTATAAATTGCCTCTTAAAGAAAGAACTAAGTTTCTTCCCGGAGCATTAAATCCCGATGCGAATGTTCTGTAATTCATATCGAGTAAATTATCCAGCCTTGCCTGAATCTGTAAATTTGGTGTAAGCTGATACGCACCTCCGAGATTAAGAGTATACCAGGAAGGCATACCACTTGGTGTTGCATCCTGAAGGTTATCTTCGCCTGAATCACTGTAATTCCAGATACGTTTCCATCCGTTATACATAACAGTGATATCACCTTTGAATTTATTCAGCTTTACTATTAAACTGGTTTTTCCGATAACAGGAGGAATATGATCAAGCGGAACGTCTACTGAATCTGTTTTAATTCTGCCGTACGTGAAATTCAAAGAACTTGTTAACGAAAGATAGCTTGTTAAATCTGCTGACATATTCAGGTTGTAACCGAGAACGTATGCGCCTTTATCAGCATTCTGATTTGCGTATACTTTTGAACGGACACCCTGATAAGTGACAGAATCCTGACCGTTAAACTGGAAAGGAGCAGTAATGATGGCATTAGAGAAGATTGTTCCGTATGCTACACCATCAAGTTTAATTTTGTTATCGAATATTTTGGAAATACCAAGCTCACCTGTATACGTATATTCAGGTTTTAAGTTATTGTTAGGAACGATAACATTACCTGCTGAAGTTTCAAAAACTTTACTTAAGTCATCAAAATTTGGTGCTCTGAAGCCTGACGATCCATTAATATAGAACCTCCAGTCAGTTGTTGGCATAAACACTAAACCGAGTGATGCATTAATCGCAGAGTTGTTCTGTTTTGCTTCGCTGAACGGAAATTTATAGAATGTTGTATCGACGAATGTTGATTTTAATGATACATAAGAAAAGCGTAAACCGTCTGAAAGAGTAAACTGTTTATTTATTTCCCAGGAATGCGAGAAATATGCAGCGAGTGAAAGCATATTGTTATCACCGTCCGGATATCTTGTTACGTCAGGAGTTTCAACACCAGTATCTATATTCTTTTTAACTGCGGTTGATTTAACGATATTGTAAGTACCTTCGACACCATAACGGATTTCATTTTCTTTTAACTTCTTATAGAAGTCAAGGTTACCCGTCATAACGTCAACTTTTTCGTTCTGACTGTAAAGATTTGCATTTCCAAACCTTCTGTTATTTCTGCTCTCCTTAATATTCTGATAAGCAAGTGTTAATTGTGCATTATCGTAGAATGAATGCTCATTCTTAAGGTCAAGTTTATACGAACCCATTAACCTTGTTTCCGGACCATAATACCATTGAGCGAATTTAATATTTGCACCACTGTAAATGTTTAATCTGTCATAACGCGGCACATCGTTTGTATTAGAATACTGAAACGCAAAAGTATGCTGAACATTATCATTTTGCTTTAACAATAATTTGCCAAGAGCGTCATACTGCTGATAGCCGGACTGTTTCTGAATGTTAGGATTATCATTTTTTGTCATAACGTCTACACCGTTAATTCTTTCGGCATAATAATTTCTTTTCCAGGCATTGTTGAAAGTAGGTTCATAGTTACCTCCCATTCTTAAATCTCCAAAATCAGAGAAAGTGAAGCTACCGATAAATCCAACGTTTTTACCTCCAAGACTTATATTCATATGACCTGTTTTTTCCTGATTAGCAGTCGAATATCTTACGAATGCATCACCTTTAGTCAGCATCATATTATTAAGACTTAAAGTAGGATTTTTTGTGTAAAAATTCATAACGCCTCCGAGAGCATCACTGCCATACATAAGCGAACCCGGTCCGTAAAGCACTTCGACTTTATCGAGCATATTATTATCAATCCTGAGAATATTCTGTAAATGTCCTGCGCGGAAAATTGCATTATTTAATCTGACTCCATCAACAACAATTAAAACCCTGCTTGCCTCAAAACCTCTGAGGACAATACTTCCACCACCCTGCTGACTTGTCTGAACTGACACATTGCCTGTCTTTTCAAGTAATTGTGCTGAGTTTTGAACGTTGGAATACTGAATATCTTTAGTGTTTAAAACATCAATTTGTCTTGGAACGTCTTTAAGAAGTTCATTAAATCTGTCTGCTGATACTACAATTTCATCTGTGGAGTAGGTCTTTGAACCTAAAGAAACTGAGAATTTATCATTTTCAAGTTTTGAAAAAGTATATACCAAATCCTGATAACCGCTTGCCTGAAACTTAATTGATTCATTTCCTTTGAATCTGGAAATGTCAGCCTGACCTAATACATTCGTCAAGACAAAATCCTTATCACTAACAGAAATTGAAGCCCCCTTTATCGGCTTTAGTGTTTCTTTATCTATAACAGTAACTGTCTGAGACATAGAAAGCTGTACAAAAATAAACAGCATAAAGACAGTAAGTAAATATATTTTCTTCATATTTAATAATTAATTTATAAAATTGTAAAATAATGCAACGAACGTGCATTAAGTGTTGTAATTCATCCGATATTTATAAACAACTATTAGCTGAATTTTGGGGGTGGAGTGGGAATATCAAAAAAGTTTTCAAGAATAGGGACAAAAATGAAATTATAGCACATATCCTCTCTCCAAGATGATGTGCTTTTATACTCAGTTGGTAAACCTGCTTCAGTTATAAGAAGTTTTATAATAGAGGCAGTTTTAGAAAATTTATCGTTAAGATTCTTATTTAAAGCAAGTTCGAATAAATCGTGCAGCTTATTCTCATTATCATCACTAAGAGCAACAATCCTTACAGAATCATCATGGAAATCTATGCTTGAAATATCGTATAACTTCCCGTAAAAACTGATTTCGTTATCTTTCACTATGTAGAAATTTTCACTTCCATACTGATATTCCCTTGCAGGAATATTTATCACAGTAAGTTCGGAAGGCTCGAGAAAGTTCTCCAGCTTGGAGAAAGCATCTTTCTGAAATGAATATTTAAGCTGAAAAAATACAAGCACATAACCTGCTGAATTGAATATCAGCAGCGATATAAGTATTATGGACAGTATTTTTTTCAATTTAACTAAAATAATATATTATTTGTTACACATATTAAATATATTAACAAATTTCGCAATTATCAATTTACAAAGAGATTCCTTTATAAATTTAAAATAGTTTATAGTTTATATAAGTTAGAAGTATGAAATCATTATTTCCACTAATTCCATATTTAAAGAAACAGAAGTATAAGTTATTACTTGGCACTTTATTTGTCATAATAAGTATTTCACTTCAGAGCATATATCCGCTGGTAATAGGCAATGGCATTGACGCAATATCCAAAGGAGATACCAGTTTTTCTTATCTGAATTACGGTCTGTTAAGTGTAGGCCTGATTCTCGTAGGCGGGATATTTCTGTTTCTAACAAGAAGAACAATAATTGTAGCCTCAAGGGAAATAGAAAATGACCTCAGGCACGATTTCTTCGAACATCTGCAAAAGCTGTCAAAAACTTTTTACGACAGGAATTCCACGGGCGATTTGATGGCACATGCCACAAACGACATCAATAACATCAGAAACTTTCTGGGACCCGGCATAATGTATTCCATTCAGACATTTCTGAGAACAGTTGTTACTTTAACAATAATGTTCAGCATAGCTTTTAAACTTTCGATGATTGCCCTGATACCTTTGCCCCTGATTTCATTTCTTGTATACAAGGTAATGAAATCAGTTTACGGACGTTCACAGAAAGTGCAGGAAGCATTTTCAGGACTTACCACAAAAGTACAGGAAAACTTTTCCGGTATAAGGGTTATGAAATCGTACGTAAGAGAAGATTCCGAGATTGCAGATTTTAACGTGATTTCAGCAGATTACCAGAAAAAGAACTTATCTCTTGCAAGAATACAGGCATATGCATTTCCGATGATGTTCTTATTAACAGGGTTGTCAATTATTATAGTTATATATTTTGGC
>CAIUQV010000049.1 GCA_903901375.1 uncultured Ignavibacteriota bacterium | reverse complement strand
ATCATTTTCACCCGCACACTGCGGACAAACTATTTTAGACTGTGTTAATGGTTCCATCTTTTGTTTTGAAATTTAAAACAACTTTACATTTTAGCAAGCAGTTCTTTCTTCTTTGTGTCAAATTCTTCCTGTGTTATCAATCCCATTTCTTTCATCTTGCCAAGTTTTTCAATAGCCGACATAATTTCATCCATTGTCATTTTTGGGGCTGCTTGCTGCTGGTTATTCTGCTGATTAACGCCCTGCGTCATATTACCCATCATATTTGCCATCATCATTCCAGCGCCCATTCCTGCGCCCATTCCTGCCATTCCGCCTCCGCCTTCGTTTTCAGCTGCTTTTTCGAGTGACTGAGCGGCTTTGAATTTCATGTAAGCATCAAGGTTTCCAACAGCTCCCATTGAGCTTCTTTCGTTTATCTTTTCCTGTACTTCTTCAGGCGGAACGATTCCAACGATGATAAAGTCAGTAAGTTCTATGCCATGAGATGTGAAGAAATCAGTAACAGCAGCTTTTACACCTGTTTCAATCTGCGGATAAAACTGCGCAAGGTCGAATATAGTTTTCAGGTTCTGCCCGAGAACAGTATTCAGTCTTGAGACTATACCATCTCTTAAATAATCTTCAACTTCGTTAGTTGTAAAAAGTCCCTGAGTAGCAACGAGTTCGTTCATAAAAAGTCTTGAATCCTTTATGCGGATTGAGAATTTTCCCGAAGCACGAAGCTGTACAAAAGTAAGTTCAGAATCACGGAAATTAATCGGTGATTTTGTTCCCCATTTTAAATCAATAAACTTCTTCTGGGAAACAAAATAAACCTGTGCCTGAAAAGGAGATTTGCCGCCAAATGGCAGGCTTATAAGCTTTGTGAGGAACGGAATATTTTCAGTCGTGAGTGTATGACGTCCTGGACCAAATTCGTCAAGAACTTTTCCGTCTCTATAAAAAAGTGCTGACTGCCCTTCCTGTACAATCAACTGAGTTCCAAGTCTGTAGTCAGATGAACCGTCCTGCGGTTCGCGATGAACCATAGTCCTGCCGGTTTCATCGAAGAATTGTATTACATCTATAAGTGCCATAATTTATATAATTTTTAATATTTATTTAAAATTTGAGATACAAAACATTATACTTTCACGTTTATGATTTTGTTTCCTGCTATAATGTGTTTAATATATTTTCCCGCTCATTAAACTTTAGAATAAGGTCATCCAGCACTGAACTAATCTTTGAAATTACTTCTTTCAGGTCACCGTTTGAAGCGCTTAAAGTTTCCATTTCACTGAAAAGACCATTGACAGTCTGAACACTTGAAAGCAGAGATTCGTCGAACTGATAAAGCATTGCAAGCTTATCTTCTTTAACTTTAATTACATCGAAAGCACCGCTATAACCACGGGCAGCTGATTTAAATTTTGCGATTGCTGTTTCGTTCTTCTTGTCAATTTTATCTATGTTAGCAACTTCAAACAGTTTTCCGTTAGATGAGAGATTTGAAACTGTATTTGAAATCTTTTGCTTATTTGTATCAAGCTGAACAGCAAGCTGATTCCTGAGGATTGTATCGAGTTCACGGGAGTTATCGCGGTTAACATAACCATCATACCCGGGTATAAATCTTTTTATCTTTTCAAGGAAGGACTCATTACCCTTCACCTGATTCAGTTTTGATTGTAAATCCATTGTTTCTCCTTTTAAGTTCATAAGATTGTAAAAATAAATATAAATGTAAAGTATAAAGGATTATGTGGAAAAGGCTGGAAATTGAATGCAGATAAAAGACGACAAGAGCCAATTCTCGTTGATTATTTTATTGAATAGATTGAGTAGCATCACCCCCAAATCACCATTAGTTGTTTAAACGTCAAATACAAATCACTCCTAAAGGAGTGAGGATGAATAATTAAATTTGCTACAAACATTTCATTCCTAATGAAGTGAAGAAAAGAATAATTAGCCCACAATCGTTGAAGTCCTAATGTAATGATTATAAATTATCTGAAATTCTTATGGCAGGCGAATTTGGGAAGGAATAACTAATTTTAATTCAAAGAGACGTATTTAAATTATAAATAGAAACCCAGTAACTAAATCTTGCAAACTATATAATCGCAATCTAATAATTTATTTTACCAATACTATTCTTTTTGTTTCTTTGTAGTCTTCAGTTTGCAATCGACAGAAATAAACACCGCTTGGAAAGTCACTTGCATTCCAGTCAACAGTGTATGTTCCTGCATTGAGGAATTCGTTTACTAGTTTTGCGATTTCTTTACCGAGCATATCAAGTATTATTATTGATGCTTTTCCTTTTCTTGCTAATACAAATTTTATAGTCGTTGTTGGGTTAAATGGATTCGGATAATTTTGACTTAATGAATACGTCGAAGACATTTCCGTACTGATATTCTGAATACCAATAATTTCTGTTAGTGAGCGGCGCCAAATTGAACCATATTGAGCACCTGTAAAGATAAAATTGTCTTTAATAGAGAAACAATAAAAAGCTTGAACAGGATTTATTCCCTGATTTTTTTGAATCCAGTTTGTCCCATTGTTCGTTGACAAAAAAATACCATTAAGAGTTCCGGCAAATAGATTTGAACCTGAAACAACAAGAGCCATAACATATTTATTTGTCATACCCATATTAATATTAAACCAATTTGATCCATTATTTGAAGACATGAATACACCACCACCATAAGTTCCTGCAAAAATGTTAGCCCCAGAAACTGCTAACGAATAAACAAATGTGTTTGTCAAT
Source organism: uncultured Ignavibacteriota bacterium (assembly GCA_903901375.1). GTDB lineage: Bacteria > Bacteroidota > Ignavibacteria > Tepidaquicellales > Tepidaquicellaceae > CAIKZJ01. Next base: position 2,065 of record CAIUQV010000049.1, on the reverse strand, counting down.
CCTTCATTCATAGCTACCCAACTATCGCCATTATTTGTTGATAGGAATACACCACTCGAAAAAGTGCCGGCATAAATGCATGTTTCTGTAATAGCAAAAGATAAAACAGATAAATTCGTCAAACCGTTGTTAAGCAATGACCAGCTTGCACCGTTATTTGAAGTCATAAATACACCAATATTAGTCCCTGCATAAATGTTAGCCCCCGAAGCTATAATTGCGTTAACATACATATTTGATAATCCATTATTAACCTCAATCCAACCATATCCATTATTTGTTGATAAAAATATTCCGCCACCATATGTACCAGCAAAAATATTTAAGCCAATAATTGCTAAAGAAACAACATTTAAATTAGATAATCCTATATTATTGGTAGTCCAATTATTCCCATCATTCGTTGTTTTAAATATACCCCCTGCATGAGTTCCTGCAAATAGATTATATCCTGAAGCCACAAGTGTATTTACAGTCCCACCATTTGGGTTGCTTGTCTGAATCCACTGTGCAATGCAAGTATTCGAGACAAATGATAATTCAAATATAATTATAAATAGAACTAAAAGTTTTGTTCTCGTTTTAATATTATATTTAATCATTTTGTCTTTCTATGTTGTAGTCGCATCCCATATTCAGATTAATCTGTGCACCAGATGTAGGAACGGTAACGGATACCTGACCTGCTCCCAAATCACAACAAACAGAATATGTATAATTGCCATAAGGCACTAAAGGTCCTGTATTATCATGATAAACACAAATCATTGTCTGGCTTAATGGAAGAATACAAAGAAAATATTGATTAGTACATGTGTAACCTTCAATACGTAGCGTACCATTGCAAGTATTTCTTTTTACACCATCTTTCCAGATTTCTACATAATGATAAGACCTGGATGTGCAAGTCCCATTATTAGCAATATATTCATCATAACACGATTCATCTTGCACATTATCCTTAATAATGTTTGATGTTGGAGAAGTAATAATTTTTTCATTATTATTGCAAGAAGAAATAATAATAATAACTACAATAATAAATAAAGACAATAAAACATTAATTTTTTTCATTTAATTAATTATTTAAGTTATTTTGAGAAAACTTTTGATTAAACTATTAAATATTGCTTTCGAATGAACGGAATGGGAAAATATTCTTGATATAGTAATATTAATTTTCATTTAGTAATAAAAATTATTCTATTAGAAGGTATTTAATCTTTACGATTAATGCAAGTCTTTATTTCAAAAGACAGATATGCCGGAAAAGATTAATGAAGCATTTGTTATCTGAACTTTTTATGGTCATCGAACCTTGGAAAGTTATAAATGACAGCAGCTGTCATAGAGAGATAACCTGCTGCGGCAAAAATAATATTCTGATTAACGAACAGACTTGTTGTAATACAAATTAATCCGCCTAAATCGCAAAGTGCGTAAGGCAACACATAAGCATTAAAATACTTTGCTTCAAAGTTTTCCGGTGTGACTTTTTTCATTAACACTTTTTTAAACGGAACAGAGAAAGCACAAAGAACAAGACAAAATACAAGAGAAACGACATTCAGATAATAAAGAGAAGGGTTAATGTTGGAACCGGATACAACGAGCCCCATAACGAAAATAATTGAGACACCCAGCAATATTACAAGACCGAGGTAACGGATTTTCCTGGCAACGATTAACATTTCAACCTCCTGAGCGAGTATTCCTTTATCTTTATTAAGTTCAGCCATTGTATTATTATAGATTAGTTATTTGCAAATGATTAAATTTAACATTATTTTAAATGAAAATTCAGACAAATGAACAAAGGAAGAAAAGGTGTGAACAGTCCCAATATTCTGCCAGAAGACGAGAAAGATTATATATCTTTAGTAAGACCGAAAAGTTTTAAAGATTTTACGGGTCAGGCAAAAATAAAGGAAAACCTTTCGGTTTTTATTCAAAGTGCAAAAAAACTCGGTGAATCACTCGACCATGTTTTATTCACAGGGCCTCCGGGACTTGGAAAAACAACTTTAGCCAACATTATTGCGAATGAACTGAAAACATCGATAGT
>CAIUQV010000048.1 GCA_903901375.1 uncultured Ignavibacteriota bacterium | reverse complement strand
CATCAAAGATTCCCCTCCTCTGGAGGGGTGGATTCGTCCGTTCTTTGGACGAAGACGGGGTGGGTATTTCTCATATACAATAACAACATTTATCATTATTTCAGAAGCACCATCCTCCGCGTTTCAGTATACCCGTTAGCTGTAATTTTATAATAATAAATTCCGCTGCTTAATGAAGAACCGTCAAAAGTTGCTTCGTAAGTTCCTGCATTCATCCTCTCATTTACCAGCGTCTTTATCTCCCGTCCCTGCACATCATATACTTTCAGCAAAACATCACTGACAACTGGCAACGAAAAACTAACAACTGTCTTTGGGTTGAACGGGTTTGGATAATTCTGGTACAACCCAAACTTTTCCGGTACGTTACCCTCGCTTACTACACCCGAAACCGGATTTGCCATTATTGCAATTCCGTAAATTCCTCTTTTGTCCGTTACACCAATCAGTGTGCCCGTACCGCTTGATGTGTCTATACTTATCAGATTACTTATCTGTGTTTCTGAACCGTATATGCCGTACATCTTTCCCTGTAAATTAAAAGCAATATACCTTGAGTTTGCAAACCCTGTGTTTCCTATAAACGAAGAACTTCCTGTTGCCTTATTTATCTTGTAAATTCCGCCATTCAGCGAAACACCAAACAACTGCCTGCTTAAAGGATTTATTGCAATGCCGCTGAGATTGCTTATTCCTGTTGCACCCACAAATGCCGTATCACCGTTTAAAGGATTAATCCTGTACAGTAATCCGTTAGTGTCCAGTGCTCCGTATAAATCATCATTAAGGTCAAATGCTATCGAACTTATATTCGATATGGGAATTTCGGAATACTGAAATGCAGCACCGTTAGCTGCGTTAACTTTTACTAAATATGTAGAACTGATATTCGGATACGTTGCAAATAGTTTTCCCGTTGAAGGTCGTACACTCAGTCCCCGTAACTTTGTAATGCCTGTCTTGCCAAGACTTACTCCCGCTCCCGTTGTTGTGTTCAGCGTTACAAGAGAAACTGTATCGAACACACTCGTTACACCGTAAAGTAATTCGGAAGTTGCAGGATTTATTGTAAAGCCTTTACCTGTCAGGTTAACAGTAATTGTCGGACTTGCAGTATCATTGCTGAATACAGATATTACTCCGCTTGTTGTTACTGCCGATACAGGTTTGTATATTGCCTTAACAACCAGTGAATCATACCTGCCCTGTAAAGTAAAAGGAAATGAATTTGAAATGTTCGTAGAATAAACCGAAGGACCTGTAAGTAAGCTGTTTACTGTTACTGAAGCAGGACCATAATTAAACAGTAGGAACCTTGCAGTATCCGCAGTACCCGTTTCAACGTTTGAAAAGTCTATGGAAAGCGGTGCCGATATTTTCACACCTTTAAACTTCTGCCAGTGTCTTATCAGAGTTTTTGAAGCGTGTAAATCTGCATTGTCCCACGTATGTACGGCTCCGGGCTTTAGTATGAATTTATAAAAACTGTTGCAGATATTCTTTTGCCTCAATAAACCCGTAAACTGTGTGTTCCTGTCGCGGTTTGTCAGTGTAAACTCATCACCGCAGGTTACGTGAAACCTTAAATTCTTTATGCTGTCAAGCTTTGAAGGCACCGCATCGTTTAAAATGTTTGCCGCATCGTGCAAAAGCATATAAGGATAATTTCTTGGTAAATCAAAAATAGGGGAGAAGTATGCAGCGTTATCAGTTATCCATGTCTCGTCGTTGAACCCCGTTCCCGGTGCTCCGGGGTCGTGAAGGTTATACCACATTAGCGTTCCGTCGTAAGAACCCACAGAACTGAACACTCCCGGATTCCTTAAAATCAGCATCGTTGAAGTATATCCTCCCACAGAAAATCCGTCTGCCGCACGATGATTGAAGTCTGCTATCGTTCTGTAAACGGAATCAACGTTATGTATTAAATCTTTTATTATATAATCTTCAAACTTACCAAGACCTATTCCCGGGTCGGAAGAAGCAAGGTCTGGT
>CAIUQV010000047.1 GCA_903901375.1 uncultured Ignavibacteriota bacterium | reverse complement strand
GACGCAACAGGTGAAAAAATAAAGGAACAAAAACTAAAGAAGGTTGCACTCCTCGGAACTAAGTTTACAATGGAGCATAAATTTTATAAAGAACGCCTTCATAATAAATTTGGACTTCAAGTGGTAGTGCCAAACCTCGAAGAGCGTGATTACATTAATAAAGTTATATTCGATGAACTCTGCAATAACTACATCGTTGAAGAATCAAAAGTTCAGTACCTGAAAATTATTAATCGTCTTATAAAAGATGAAGGCGTTGAAGGTGTCATTCTCGGCTGCACAGAAATTCCTATGCTTGTTAAACAGGAAGATGTTTCTGTCCCTGTATTTAATACAACAGTCATTCACTCAGAAGCAGCTGTTAAATATTCAATTGGTCTTAAAAAATAATCAAACATAATTTATGAATAAAATTTTCTATTCCTTAATTGTTGTACTTACTCTAACGTCTTGCGTTGAATCTTATTCCCAGCATGTCTGGAAGAATGAATGGAACGTACGCTCTTACCAAACTCCTTCAACTCCGCCTTTTATTTCTGCCTGGGATAACGTCCCTGCAGAAATAAGGAACTCAAACCCATTCAGAAGGCTCGAGTGGTTTTACAGACCGCGTCAGAACGAACTCGGCATTTTCCCAAAAGAGTTTATAGATGCTCAGAAAGAAATTGAGATTTCAAAAATGAACGTCTCAAACGATAATCCCCTTTACCAGTGGGCTAATATAGGTCCTGTCGGAATTAATATGTCTTCTGACCCAACCGTCGCACACTGGGGAGTTGTAAGCGGCAGAGTTAAGGGTCTTGCAGTCCATCCCACAAACCCGGACATCGTATATGCAGGTGCTGGCGGCGGCGGAATATGGAAAACCACAAACGGCGGACAGTCGTGGACAGATAAAAGCGGCTCTTTCAATTTGATTACCTGCGGAGCTATTGCCATCGATCCCGTAAACCCTGAGATTGTTTATGCAGGTTCGGGCGAGTTTATCTGGACTTTCACAGAAAGATTCTATAACGGTGACGGATTTTATAAATCTACAAACGGAGGTGATAACTGGGTGAAGCTTAATACTGAATTCGGAGTCGTTACACATTTCACCGACCTCGTAGTATCTCCTTACAATCCGAACATACTTTTTGCAGCCATCGCAAAGAACATTCAGAATGCAACTCCCAATCACGGTATCTGGCGCAGTACTAACGCAGGTCTTAACTGGACTCGCGTACTTTTTGCTGAAGGTGTTTTTGATTTGTCATTCCATCCATCTTCTTCAAACATAGTTTATGCATCTGTTGGTGCAAATCAGAGCAGCGGCGGTTTTCTCGTTTCCACGGATTATGGAATCACTTTCGCTCAAAGCAATAACGGTCTCCCATCTCCTTCACAGATTGGAAGACTTCAGTTCGATATTTCAGTCTCAAACCCGTCTTTTCTTTATGCAGCAGTTTATGTACCTTTCCCGCAATCCGGGAATATCAGGTCAAGCGTTTACAGGTCAACAAATGCAGGCGCATCATGGTTTCAAATTTCTCAGGGTGTTGACCTCACCGAAGCTGGCGACCAGGGATTCTACGATTTCTGCATAGCAGTCAGTCCTGTAAATACAGACAGGATTTTCGTCGGAAACGTTGAGCTTGTAAGGTCTGTAAACGGTTCAACTTTTTCTTACGTCAGAGACTCTTCTGCATACGGCGGCGGAACTCTTGCTTTCGATTCTTATACTCACCTCGATCATCAGATAATGAAATATGCTCCGTCAAATCCTTCGGTTATCTACATCGGATGCGATGGCGGTGTTTTTAAATCAACAAACAGCGGGCAATCTTTCTTCTCCGTAAACACAGGTATAAATTCAGTTCAGTTATACAGGTCAGCTTCGTTTCCCGGAAATCAAAACAGGATTTATGCTGGAGCACAGGACAACGGTTTTATCTCAACCAACAACAAAGGCACATCGCCATACACTCTTGAAATGATTGGAGACGGCACTGAATGTTTCGTCGATTATTCAAACAGTAATAATATTTTCTTCGGTACGATATGCGGAAATTTTGGCGGCAGTACTAATGGCGGTCTTACCTGGGACCTTATGGTTGACCCAGTCACGTTTGATTCCTGCGCATTCCTTTGTCCGTACTGGCAGAACCCTGTAAACCCAAACATAATCTACGGCTGCCTGAAACAAAAACTTATCAAGTCAACCGATAAAGGACTGACGTGGGCTTACACAACACCTACTGCAATAATTAACTCTCCGATTTATTTTGCTGCACAGTCTAAATATATTAGTGATAACATTATGGTAGCATCAAGGCAGGGAAGTGCAAGCCTTATCCGCTCTTCAGACGGTGGTTACAACTGGCAGGACATTACCGGAAACCTCGGCACTTTTGCAGGTGGTTATTATATGCGTCTTATTGCAGACCCATCATACGGAAATACTTTTTATCTTCTCAAAAGTTCTTATACTGGCTCAATAGTTCTGAAGACTACAAACTTTGGAACTAACTGGATTGATTTATCTTCAGACCTGCCGAAAGTTCCTGCAAGCGATTTGTTCGTTGATACTTCAAACGCAGGAGTGATGTACCTTGCAAACGACTTCGGAGTTTACAGAACTACAAACAGCGGTAACAACTGGGCGCGACTGAATAACGGAATGCCATTCGTTCCTGTTCTGGATTTTAGTTACTACAATTACAATGGCATCAGACTCCTCAGAGCGGCAACTTTTGGCAGAGGTATTTTTGAACTTGATATTACTCAGCCGATTGCTGTGAACGACCCGGTGGGAATAGTCCCTTCAGGTTACAGTCTTGGTCAGAACTATCCAAACCCTTTCAATCCAACGACTAAGATAGATTTTCAGCTTCCTGTTGATTCAAAAGTATCACTGGTAATTTATGATATTACGGGAAGGAAAGTGAATGTTCTTCTGAATAATGAATTTAAGAAAGCTGATTATTATATGATACAGTTTAACAGTAATAATCTGTCAAGCGGAACATATTTCTACCGTATTGTCGCAGATAAATTTGTTATGACTAAAAAGATGATTCTCTTGAAATGAAATTTAATTCCTATAATAAGACTTTTTATAAAAATCGGTTTCATTCACAATCTTATGTAACCGGTTTTAAATTCCCGATTAATATCTGGCATTTTGTTTTCCTGAAGTTAGGTATGATTTTAAATATTCTAATTGTAATATTAATATCTGAAATATTTTTTTGCTGAATTATGTTGTAATAGCTTATATATAAAAAACATCATTAATATAATTAATTTATCATTAGTATATTTCTTATGGAAAATTACTATATATTATTATACGTTTATACTGACAAAGAACTTTTAAAGGTTTGATATCTACTAACATACAACTAAAATTGAAAAATGGACAGAAGATCGTTCATCAAAAATGTAGCATTAACTGCATCAAGTTTTTTAGTTTTTTTAGATATGACCGGATGCGGTAGCATTATCAGAAGCGATTTGGGCTGTATTGATAAAAAAGACAGGCTTATAAATATTCTTGGGTTTGATAAAACGGATATTCTTTGCCAGGCATCTCTTGCTCCAAGTAGTCACAATGTGCAGCCATGGACCGTAAAGATAACTGAACCTGGTAAATGGATGATTGGCACCGAGCGAGCAAGATGGATTCCCGCGGTTGACCCGAACGGCAGGGAAATGATGATATCGCTCGGAACTTTCCTTCAGACCCTTATTATAGCTGCTGCTGGGCACGGGTATAAAGCGACTTATAAAATCATCGGCTCATCCCCTAATGATACAGATATAATCGAATTATCTCTTGAAAAATCGAACAATGTTGAGGCGGATTTTAATTCAATCAAACAAAGAACAACGGTCAGAAAAGGAATAGAAAATACCTGCATCCGGCAGGAGGATATTAAATATATTTTCAGCAATGAAAACGGGTTTTATGATGCCGGCGAGCAGGTTCAAAACAAAACCGCACAAAACACCGATTACCATTATTTCACAAGACAGTCTGCACAGGGAAAATTTCTTGAAGAAGGCACTCTTGAGGCTAACAAATACCAGGTAAAGAGAGATGATGTACAAAAGGAACTCGGGAAATGGATAAGATGGTCGCACAAAGATGCCAAAGAATACCGAACAGGACTCACTCCTGCATCTCTCGATATTACCGGACTGGCAGATTTGTTTGTAAGGATATTCTATAACGAAAACACTTCCCTTTCTGAAAGTTTCCGGGAGAAAACAATTGTAAACACCATTGAACAACTTGCTTCTTATTCGGGCTGGATAGTGATAACAACAAACAGCAATTCAGTGGAAGATCTGATTTTTGCTGGAAGGAAATACCAGAGTATGTCTCTGAAAGTCAGAGGAAGGAATATAGCAATTCACCCGATGACGCAAATAATACAGGAAAAAAACTGGAATGATAAAATTGCAGGTGAACTTGGCGTTGACGGCAATGTTCAGTTTGTCGTGCGTACAGGTTATGTGCGAAACTATCCGGAACCGGTTAGCATCAGAATGCCTGTTGATTGGTTTGCAAGTTAATATTATACCGGTGTTTATGAAATTATACAAAATAAATGAAAAATGAAAAATATTGTTTTACTTACAGCGTTATTATTTCTCGTGGCGGTAATTATAACCGGCTGCGGCAGCGACACGTCGGGCCCGAACGGTAAATCCGTCTCCGTATCCGCGCTGAAGCATACTGTATGGGAGGGCGACACGGCAGTTTTCAAAGTCAGCCTGAGCGAACCGAATAAAACAGGTTCGGATCTAAAGGTGTTCATGCGGGTTGAAGGCACCGCCGTTGAGGGCGTCGATATGGATTCGGTTCTTAACTCGGGCTTTATACTTATCCCCCCCGACTCGCAGTCTGCGGTTATAAAAACTCATGTATTCGCCGATTCCGCCCCTGAAGAAACCGAGCATGTAAGGCTGGTCATAACCGGCATCAGCAGCAGTGAATACGGATTCGGATTAGATCCGGCTG
>CAIUQV010000046.1 GCA_903901375.1 uncultured Ignavibacteriota bacterium | reverse complement strand
TCAATAATTATGAAAAATATAATTCTTTTAATATTAATAGCACTAAATTCGATAAGTTTTGCTCAAAATTATCAGTGGCAGAATTCTTCGATAACCGGAAATCCACAAGAAAATATTAGTTCTATGAGTTTTATAAATCCTAATACCGGTTGGGTAGGATTAGAAATACAAAGTACTAATGCCAGAGTATTGAAAACTACTAATAAAGGGAGTTCCTTTATGGAGGTTTTTAAATATACCGATTATTCAACCTCAAATATGTCTTACGACATTGGAGTTTGTTTTATAAATGAATCTGTTGGGTTTGTTTCGACAGGTGATAGAATATTCAAAACAACTAATGGTGGTAATAATTGGGTAACTATAAATACATTTCCAAGTTTAAATGCTTCAAGTGCAATTAAATTTGCTGACGTTAATACGGGCTATGCTGCTTTTTCTAAAACTAGTTACTATGCATCTTTGTACAAAACAACGAATGGAGGTGTAAGTTGGTTCTTGACCTGTATTAATCAAGATTATTCTAATAATGTGGACGGTGTTTTTATTACTGACATATTTATTTCTTCTAGTAATCCAAATATTGCAGCAATATGTGGATATTACAATATTGCTGGTACATATAATAATATATCATTTATTGTCAAAAGTACCGATGGGTTTGGCAGTAAAAGTTTTGATCGTTTATATTCTAATGTTGGATTATTTTCGCATGTTAATGTATTACCAAACAATGAAATAAGAGTTTTTGGGATAAATGGAATTTATAGCCCTAACGTATTGAGTTCTAATTTATTATTTGATATGGGAACTATAAATGATGCAATAAGACAAACAGGTTTCTCTTTTTCAAATCAAAATTTAGGATTCGCAGTTTCTTATGATGGTAAAATATGGAAGACAACAAACTCGGGATACAATTATGTTAATGAGGCTACAACAGGTATTAATTATCCTTTTAGTTCACGAATGAATTCGTTCAATGAAATCGCATATTTCGGTGCAAACGGAAATATTTTTTCAAGGCTGCTAAAGTCAAACTTGTCTCTAAATGGCGAAACAAGCATATTAACAACAAGCAACAAAATAAAGTTTGATTTTACTGATTATACTAATGGACAGGACCAATATTTGAGAGGAGGTTATTCAAATATTCAAAGCGATAATGTACTTAACAATGGAACTGCAAATGAATTGATATTTTATAGATGGCAGGATAACAAAATGGCCAATATAAACCCAAATTATTATTTTGATTATCCGCATGATATTAAAGCATATTACAAAACCAAACAAAAATCAACCGAGGAAACTGCAATTGCAAACGTTAACCAGACAAAGGCAATTAGAGGTGTAAACGGAAGCACACACCAGATTCATTCAAGTATTGGCGGTATTTTTTACACAGCAAACACGACGCAAAATTCTGACTTCGTTAGTGAAATAGTTGTAAATACGAATGATGATTATGCACAGCTTCCAAATTCCAATACTGCTGATAACAACAAAAACCCATCTTTAAATATGATAAAGTATTTTGAGCAGGATAATTCTTCTTTGCCTGCGGCTTACACAATGGCATCAACGTGGGAAAGGTTTGACCAGAATACAAATAAAACAGACATACTTTGTGCTTTAAGTATGGGTTCTTCAACAAATCCGTGGATAAGGTTTGGGGATAACCTTTCGGCACTTGACGGAAAAATTACAACCATAAACAATACATCGTTATCTTTTAATTCCAAACCGGATGTTTATTCAATACACATAAGCGGGGCTACTGATGATGTAAGAAATTATCTGATGATAGTTCCGCACCTTGAACCCTCTGAAAACAATTACAAACTTGTGACCTCCGTAAGGTATCAAAATGTTGATTGTTTCGATTATGAAGCATTACGGCTTGAAGACCCCGATTTTGAAACAAATAATTATAAAATCGTAAGTGATAATGTTACAGACTTTTCGGTTACTTATAAACCCGTTACATACAACAGCCAGAAAGCGGTTTACTTGTATTTTACGTACAAGAAAAATGGAAATATATATTACAAGAGGGATTTGATATATTTTCTCTCTAATAGTAACTATAGTCAGGTAATCAGAGAAGAAATTCCCGAAGCCGAAAGAGATTATGAGGTTTCCAGCGGCGACAATCAATCACTTAGAAACACTCCAGATATTACGTTGAGAAATGGAATGCCTACAATCAGCTATCAGGGAAGGTATGATGCTAACAGAGAAATTTATTACGAAGGCAGCATAAATGGGCCTACTGTTCCATTGCATTATTATCCGATATTTATATATATGCGGGAAGCAAATGGTGAATGGATATCTTACTACTATAATTCAAACGGATTCCAGACACAGGAAAATCCTGACATTGAAGGATCAACTGACTACAATGCTTTTGTCGTAAATTATTCAAAAGCAAGCAGTACATTCTTTCAGTTTGTGAAAATAAATAATCTGCCCGGTTATATCTGCACCCCGGGTTCATTTAGCGGAAAGGATGCAAAATTTGTTAAAGGTTCTTATTCGGGTCAGTTTGGAACAAGTACATACCCAAGTTTAATAACATTATCTAACCTCTCAAACTCTGTTTATACAGTTGCAATGCAGCCGTTTACAATAAACAATAATCAAACAAGCGATGGTTTCAGCAATCTTGACGGTTCGATTGAAATTGATAATACTTCATATTCACTTACACTGGGACCAATAATAGCAAGCAATACTACATATGGATTTGAAGATGACACACCTCCGCAAACTGTTCAAAACCCTGTAGAATTTAATGAATCTATGGTGTCGAATGTATTTACTTTAAGCAACAATGACACACTGATTCTTGGAGCTCATGGCAGATATACATCGGTTGGTTTGCAGTTACAACCATTAAAATACCATGTTAATCTTGTTAATGTAAACTCGGGACTAATACACAGAGAACTTTTCAGAGACACTATAAACATTGAAGATTCTGTGGGAATAGAATTTCTTAGGGGGTACGTGATAAACAATATAGATAAAGGAACAGACCAGTTTTATGTTCAGATGCTGATAGATACAGTAGATGCCGAAGATGCAAATTTGGGTTTATATGGAGTCTATGCTGATAATTCATCTAATGCAGGCGATGCTTCGGGAAACTTTAGAACAAAGGTGTTTTTTGAGAATGGGTCAAATCCATTAAATAATATTAGCAATGTAATACCGAAAGAATATTCTCTGTCACAAAACTATCCGAATCCGTTTAATCCGACTACGACAATAAAATATTCATTGATAAAGGACGGATTAGTCACAGTGAAAATTTATGATATAGCAGGCCGTGAAGTTGCGAAACTTGTGAATGAAGTGAAGAAGGCAGGAAATTATCAGGTGCTTTTCAATGCTTCTACATTAGCCAGCGGTGTTTATTTCTATCGCATTCAAAGTAACGATTTTGTGATGACAAAACGTATGGTGCTGATAAAGTAAGCACTTTTATATTTTATACCCTGCCGCTTTATGCGGCGGGGTATAATATTCATTATGAACAATTCACAAAGCTATTATGCCCGTATTAACTGCATATTTGATTTAGAATTTGACAGCAGTTCTTTAATCATCAGTCTTACGGAAGCGGATGTCAGAAAGATAATCAGAACACTTAATAAACTGATAAATAATTTGTCAGTTGAATTTGCTGTGATTGAAATGGAGATGCTTACTTTTGATATATTTATGGGTGATTATGCAAGGATAAAGATTGTTGATAATCAATTGTATGTACAGAGAAACGATGTGCTTGAAATATTAATAGACCAGGACAATATTGTAAGGGATATTATTCTCGAAAAAGCTATTAAGAAAAATTACGATGATTTGAGCGTTGTGATGGATATGATTTATCCTGACCATAGTGCAAGAAAAAGGAAACCAATAAAAACCCGGCATAAAGACAGATAAAATTATTTCAGACTTCGGTTTACCTTTGAAAGATACTAATTCAGTTTTTGTGATTATGAACTGAGCAAGATGTTCTTTCCTTATAGTGCTTTCATTGTTTTATTTGAACTTTAAAATATATAAATTAAACGCAATAATTACACAAATTTAAAAACAATTGATGTCTAAATACATTCACCGGGCAATTGCCACGCTCGTACTGGTATTATCCTTTATTGCATTCTGGAACACTACTCAGCCGTCAATCGCTTTCTGGGATTGCGGAGAACTTACTGCTGCTTCTTACGGTCTGCAGATTACTCATCCTCCGGGAGCACCGCTGTTTATGATTTTAAATAAGTTTATTTCTCTGATTCCTTTTGCAGAGAACATCGGTTTCAGGATAAACGTCGTGACGGTTTTTTTCAGTTCGCTTTCTGTAATGTTTCTTTACCTCGTTGCAGTGAAAGTGATTAATAATTTCACTTTACGTAGTCAGGAAAACAGCTTTACTGAGATAGTCACTTTAGTAGCATCGGGAATCGGTGCACTATCGCTGGCTTTCAGCGATACTTTCTGGTGGAATTCTATTGAGTCGAACGTGTTCGGCTTCTCGACTTTTATGTATGCCATTATGGTCTGGCTGATAATGGTATGGTACGAAAAATCGGAAACAAGCTCCGGAGATAAGATACTTCTTCTGATAGCAATTATTATGGGTATGGCTCCCGGTGTTCACCTCATGCCCGTACCAGCAACTATTCCGTTTCTGATGATTGTGGTATTTAAAAGATATGTTACTGATGACGAATACGCAAAGAAAACATTCTATATGTTCCTCGGACATATGGCAGTGCTTTTTGTTATTGCTGTGATTATGTGG
>CAIUQV010000045.1 GCA_903901375.1 uncultured Ignavibacteriota bacterium | reverse complement strand
TAATTTATCATAAATTCCCCTGTCACCGTAGTTAAGGAATGCGTCCGATATCTCCTGAGCCTTGTTCTCCAGAAAATAATCTATGTTATACGACTTCACTTCTTTCTTCTTTACTTTTGTCATTTTCTCTATTGCATTGTAAATGTATGCATATGCATTTCTGCTTAAACCGAGTGAGTCAAGCCCCATCCAGTGATATTCGTAAAACGCATTTCTAAAGTCATCAAACCTTGGGTTCATTAATTCCTGTACCATCTGCAACCTTGAAGGTTTTGACCCGCCGCCCGTCTCCGTCCAGCCGGTTCTGTCTGACATTGGCTTGTTGCATATATCAAGTGCTTTCTGAAAATAAATGCTTCTGTTCATCGGATGGTCTTTCGGGAAAAACGAATCCTGGTCAAACCCAAGCATTAAATATATGTAATAATCAAAAAAGCTGATCAGAGGGTCAAACCTGAATTCGTTCTTTATAAACTGTAATGCCCTGTTGTATGTAAAACTGAATCTTTCATCAATATACTTAAATAGCACTGTGTATTTAGGGTTTTGTCTTTTGTCTTCTTTATCAATAATTCTTTGACTTAATATAAGCACTTGTGCCGTATACTGGTCAATACCGCTCATACCTTTAAATGTTATCTGTATCGCTGATTTAATTTTGTATGCATCTGCACCGGGTTTGTTTGTCTCGTTGAATATTGCATTATCATAAAACTTATTCTTGTTTATGTAGTCCTCGAGCTGTTGTTTTAAGTCTTTTACTCTGTCCTTTGCGTCAGATGGCAGCGCGTCCGTGTTTAGTGTAACCGTAACATCGAAATCCTGTGCTTTTAATGAGTTGAAACTTCCGGAAAATAATATTATTAAAAAGAAATATACTAATAAGTTTTTAAACATTTACTGTTTTATTAATTTCTAATTAAATTTTGAATTCTTATTTTAATAATCAATACAAATGAAACGCTTATTTTTAGTCATATTAATCCTATGGGCTGTTAATTTATCAGCTCAGTTTGAAAATACTGACGTAGGTGCACGCCCTACGGCTTTGGGTGGTGCGTTTACCTCTCTGTCAGATAATTCGCTTGCAATATTCTATAATCCTGCAGGATTAGGTCAGGTTAAGTATCGCGAGTTTGCTGCTTTCTATAGTCCTGCTCCTTTTGGACTTACCGATTTGTCCACAGCTTCTCTGTCTTATTCTGAACCGTTGAGTTTCGGTACTATTGGAGCCGCTTTTAAAACTTATGGTTTTGAGTTATACAGGGAAAACAACTTTATAGTCTCTTATGGAAATAGCTATAAGAATAAGATATATTATGGTGCTAATATAAACGTCTATAATCTTCATATTCAAAATTATAATAACGCTACCGCTTTTGGCTTGGATATTGGTGCCATGGCATACATTGCTAAATTTTTGCAATGGGGATTCTTTGGGAAAAATATCACAGGAACCAAGATAGGCGAAGCAAAAGAGAAAATTGCACAGGTTTATAGAAGCGGTTTCACATTCCAGCCCGAAGAAAAACTCAGACTGATTGGTGAAATTGAAAAAGATGTTAAGTATCCTCTTTCTGTTCGCGGCGGTCTTGAATACAGCGTAATTGATTTTCTTGATTTAAGATTTGGAGTTGGAAGTCAGCCTGCTATCTTTTCTGCTGGTGTCGGAATAAATTACAATATTTTTTCGTTTGATTATTCTTTTACTAAATCTGAAGACTTAGGGTTTACACATCTTGGAACTGTTTCTGTTAACTTTGGCGGAATTAAAGGAAAAAAAGAGTCAAGAGAAAGACTTAGTAAGGCTTTCGATTAATTCGGATTTTTAAAATATACCTATTATGAATTATTTAGTTATCGGAGAACCTTGTGTTGATTTAATACATAAAGAAAACGGTGAAGTTATTCACAGTTATGGCGGTGTATTGTATTCTATTATTTCGCTTGCCGTTTTGTCTGGAAATAACGACTCTGTCTTTCCTCTTATGAATCTCGGTGAAGACGAATATGATAATATTGTTAATATTTTAAAATCTTATCCCGGAATTAAACTTGACGGGATTAATAAAGTATCCCACCCGACAAAGAAAGTACATTTGTACATTTCCAATTACCGCTCTGGAAAGAAAGCTAAAATCGAACATTCAGACGATGATACTTATACACTCCCATACGAACACATTGCAAAGTTTCTTGACAATGCAGATGCTATGCTTATTAATATGATATCTGGAGTTGATATTTCTCTTAATACCCTCAAAAAAATCAGAGCAAATTTTAAGGGTTTCATTCATATGGATATTCATAATCTCGTTATGAAAACCAATGAAGAAGGTTTCAGGGAGCACACTAATCTTGAAGGCTGGCGTGAATGG
>CAIUQV010000044.1 GCA_903901375.1 uncultured Ignavibacteriota bacterium | reverse complement strand
CAGATGTAGCAGCTATTTACTGCACAGCAAACGTTAAGAATGCACCTTCAAAGACAAAGGTAAATTTTGAATGGAAGCACGAAGGTACTTCGCTGGGAAAAGCTGATGTAGAAACAGACGGCGGCTCAGTAAACTCAACTTACAAGCCAAACGGTACACTTGAAGCAGGAAAATATTCCGTGACAGTAAAACTTGGAACTGATAATGCAACACCTATCACGAAAGAGTTTACGGTAGAATAAAATCCGGAATATCACCGGTTCGAAATAAGAATTAAATCTATAAATCATAACCCCCGTTTATTCACGGGGGTTTTTGTTTTGTGTTTGACTACAGGTTTCTTAACATAAGAAGTGGCAGAATAATATTGGTTTTGTTTTATTATTATATTATTTATTTTGCGTTTAATATATGCTTTTAAATATGAAGTGTGTTTATAAACCCAAATTTAATCTACCATTATGAAAAATGTTCTTCTTTTTCTCACTGCAGCTACTATCCTTGTTTGCTTTAGTTCAGGTTTTTCACAGGTCACATTTTCTGACGTTGCCCCAATGATGGGTGTTGCAGATGCGGGTGCCGCTCAGGGTGTTGCATTTATTGATGTCAACAACGATGGCTGGCTCGATATATTCTTAGTTAACAACAATACCCCCAACAAACTCTGGATTAACTCAAACGGAACAGTGTATAATGATTCAACTGCTGCGTGGGGTGTGAATGCAACAATTCCCGGGAGAGGGCTTTCGTGCGGGGATTTTAACAACGACGGATTTATCGATGTGATGGTTGGAGGATGGCTTACACCTATTATTCTTTACAAAAACACCGGAACAAGTTTTATTGATTATACTTCAACAGCCGGTGTAGGTTTTACGGGGTACGGGGGTTCGATGAACTGGATAGACTATAACAAAGACGGCAAACTTGACCTGCTCTTCGCAAACAACGGTATGCCTCCACGGTACAAGTATTTTTTCAGAAACAATGACCTTTCAACATTTACAAATGTAGCAATGACTGTCGGTATATCGGACAGCAGTTCCACGCTGACTGTTGCTTCTGCGGATTACGATAACGACGGAGACCTTGACATATTTTTCGGAACACAGTCTTATCCAGGTTCTGCCTTTACGAGCATACTTTACAGGAATAACGGAAACGGTACATTCACTGAAGTTACTGCTTCATCAGGAATCACAACTAACTATTATATATGGGGTGCCGAATGGGGCGACTATAATAATGACGGATATATGGATTTATTTTTAGCTACAACTACAGGATTATATCAGCTATACAAAAATAACGGTAACGGTACATTCACAGATGTATCTGCTTCAGTTGGTATAACAGAGGGGGGCAATGCTTACAGCTGTGCCTGGTTCGATTACGATAATGACGGTGACCTTGATTTGTATGTTGCCAGAGGACAAGGTTATGCTGATATAATGTATAAAAATAACGGAGGTGTCTTCACGGATGTTGCCAGCACAATAGGGCTTTCAGACCTTCTTCATTCAAGCTGTGTGTCGGTGGGTGATTATAATAATGACGGATATCTTGACTTATACCTGAATAATAACGGTGCTCCTAACAGATTGTTCAGGAACAGCACGGGACCTAACAAGTGGATAATATTCAGACTCCGCGGGGTTACATCAAACCGTTCTGCAATTGGATCAAGGGTAACAATAAAAACAGGCAACCTTACGCAGATACGCGAGGTAGAAGGCGGTTCGGGTGGCAAGGGACAGAACTCATTACCGGTAGAATTTGGAATAGGAAGTGCAACAGTAATTGACAGCGTAATAATAAGATGGACAAATGGTCTGGTGCAGAGGTTTGCGAACATTGCTCCGAACCAGATAATAGACGCTGTAGAAGGACAGACGATTGGAGTAGAGCATTCGGGTGAAATAATCCCGGAAAAGTTTTCTCTCAGCCAGAACTATCCTAATCCGTTTAATCCGAGAACAGTTATCAGTTTTTCGTTGTCAGTTGTAAGTGATGTATCGTTAAAGGTTTATGATGTACAGGGACGTGAAGTGGAGACTCTTGTGAATGAGAGACTTAAACCAGGAATATATGAATCGACGTTTGATGCATCGCGATTAACAAGCGGTGTTTACTTTTATAAATTAACGGCAGGCGAATTTACTGAAACACGGAAAATGCTTCTTGTAAAATAATAATAAATTTATGAAGTCATTGATAGCAATATTATTTATACTGGTAATTACACATTCACAATGTAATGCTGATATCAATAGTGTAAGTAATTATACCTTTTCGCAAAGCACCGGTACGTTCACGAGTATTCATACAACGGGTACTTATATAACCGGGGGATGTACGAGTTCTGTCTTTGGAAATTTACCGATAGGTTTTAACTTTACGTATAACGGAAATGTATACACACAATTTGGTTTATGCTGCAGCGGATGGATATCCATGGGACCGGGAAATCCGGCAACGACTACATTGCCATTGAGTACGGGGTCAACTAATAATGTGATATCACCATTCAGTGCACAGTTAACTTCATCGGTTGCAGGAGACGGAATTTATTATAAAACAGAGGGGACGGCACCAAACAGAATATTGACAGTTGAATGGTGGCTGTATGGTTTCTGGCTGAACGGGTTTGACGAAATATGTTTTCAGGTTAAACTTTACGAGACAACAAACCAGATTAGTTTTGTGTATACAACAAACGATGAACTGTCAATCAGAACGATACAGGTTGGGCTGAGGGGTTCTTCTAATACTGATTTTATTAACAGACAAACAACGACAAACTGGTCTCAGACTACGGCCGGTACAACGAATACGGCTACCTGTTTATTTTCACCGGGAATAACTCCACCATCGGGTTTAACGTTTACGTTTACTCCTCCGGT
>CAIUQV010000043.1 GCA_903901375.1 uncultured Ignavibacteriota bacterium | reverse complement strand
GGTACCCTCTGGGTCATCTCAACTTCTTAAACCAATCAACAATCAACGCCCCCTCACATATATTACTATTTTATTTCCCTTTTTTGCCATTCTTTTGCTCTTTGCCTGAAAAATCTCTTTTCTCTAATAAGTGAAAATCAGTCTCTTTCAGTGAAAATCAGTGTGCCAGTCTCTCTTTTTCCCTCCTTCCCAAGGTCTTCCTTGGGAAGGCATCAAGGAATTAAATCACTCGCTCTTGCTCTTTGCCTGAAAAATCTCTTTTCTCTTATCAGTGAAAATCAGTCTCTTTCAGTGAA
Organism: uncultured Ignavibacteriota bacterium; assembly: GCA_903901375.1. GTDB lineage: Bacteria > Bacteroidota > Ignavibacteria > Tepidaquicellales > Tepidaquicellaceae > CAIKZJ01. Next base: position 3,128 of record CAIUQV010000043.1, on the reverse strand, counting down.
AATCAGTGTGCCAGTCTTATGCTATCAACTCTCAACTATCAACCAACCACCACCAACTGCTCTCTTCTCTGTGTTCCTCTGTGCATACTCTGTGGACTCAGTGGTGCGTCTCTTTTCTTGTTCTTATTTTAATAATATCATTCTTCTTGTTTCCGAAAACCCCTCCGCCTGCATTCTGTAAAAATACACGCCGCTCGTCAGCCCGCTCCCGTCAAACGCTGCCTCATACGTCCCCGCATTCATCCTCTCATTCACCAGCACTTCCACTTTTCTGCCCGTAACATCAAATACCGAAAGCCTAACATCACCCGCTTTTACAATTGAGAATTTAACATTTGTAATAGGATTAAACGGATTAGGATAGTTCTGCGATAATGAATATGCTGATGGGATTTCTGTACTGATGTTTTTAACCCAAACACCGCCGTTAGTTGTTTTAAATAATTTCGGAAAACTATTTGAGGAACCTGCTGCCCAACCAGTAAATTCATTAACAAATTGCATACTACTAATTATTACTCCTTGTGATACTAATACCGGAAGCCAACTCATACCACCATTCGTTGTTTTCAATATATTACTTGATGATTCAGCCCAGCCTGTATTACTATTTATAAAATACAATTTATTACACGAATTTGCTTCATAAATCTTTGCCCAGGTTTGTCCACCATCTGTAGTTTTTCGAATACCATATTGGCACATTGCTATATATCCAGTATTTGCATCTAAGAACTGAATATCATTGATAGAATTATTAATATAATAAGTGGAAGTTGTGTCGACAATTTGTGGAAACCAATTTACCCCACTATTTGTAGTTTTCAATAATACTGTAACGCAATAGTTATATGCCTGACTTGCAAATCCTTTACTAGCCCAGCCAGTCATTGAATTAATGAAAGTAATTTTATTAGTATGATAAACTAATATATAATTATCAATATTAGACCAGTTCATACCACCATTTACTGTTTTGTGAATCATTCCTTGAATTGTTGAATATCCGGTATTGGCATCAAGGAATGTTATGTAACTAATAGGTCCTGTATTTCCAAAATATAATGAATCCCAAGTTAGACCAGCATCGGTAGTCTTTCTTAGTAATTCTATATTAGTACCAAAACGACCAGAAACCCAACCTGTATTGTTATTAATGAAGCTCATTGAATAATATGCATTAGTACCATTTGGAATTTTATTCCAGTTCGTTCCTCCATTTGTAGTTCTGGCTAATGCACTTCCCCAGCCACAAATCAAGCCAGTTTGCGAATTGAAAAAATTAATATCCCAGATAGTGCTGTTAAGTGGATATCCCGCAGGTTGTTCAATCCAAACAGATTGAGAAAACAAACTTGCGCTCACCGCCATGAGCATAACTAAAATTGTAAATAACTTTTTCATAATTGATTAAATTATTTGATTAATATCATCTTCTTCGTTTCGGAGAAGTTGCCTGTTGTGAGTTTATAGAAATACACTCCGCTCGTCAGCCCGCTCCCGTCAATCGCTGCCTCATACGTCCCCGCACTCATCCGTTCGTTCACCAGCGTCTGCACCTCCCGTCTCCGCACATCATACACCTTCAGCGAAACATCACCCGCAACCGGCAGCGAAAAACTCACAACCGTCCTCGGATTAAACGGGTTCGGATAGTTTTGATGAAGTTTAAATTTGTCAGGAACAGAGCTTGAAATGTTTTCCACTCCCACCACACCGTTTGGATTATATACATATAAACCGACTCCACCACAAATCCACATATTTCCATATTTGTCTTTTGTGAAATTTACTACGTCACTTATAAATGTATAAGGGAATACTTGCCAGGTTGTATCATTAAAGATAGCAAATCCTTCATATGTTCCTATCCACTTTACATTATTATTATCAATATAAACTGTAATTACAAAATTACTTGGAATGCTTGAATTACCCGTATTATAAACTGTCCATTGATTTTGTAATAAATCAAATTTTGCTGCACCTCCTGCATATGTTGCAAACCAAAAATTGTTATTCAAATCTCTGGTTATTTTGTAAATAAAATTGCTTGGCAAACCTGAATTGTAAAAATTATATGTTGTCCAGTTCTGTCCATCAAATCTTCCGACTCCCTCATCGTAAGTTCCTACCCATATGATTTTTCCTTCGCAATAAACTGTAAGTACTCCATTGCTTGGTATTCCTGAATTGCCGGTATGAAATCTCGTCCAGACTGTGTCATTATACTTTAATAACCCTGCTCCGTAACTTATCCACTTATTATTTAAGCTATCTATGCTAATTTTTGTAATACTATGAATAGTATAACCAATGTTTTGATCGTTATATTCTGTCCAGTTTGTTCCGTCGAATTTCACAGCTCCTTTGTCCGGAATTACCATCCAAAAATTATTTTGTTTGTCTTGAATTACAGAAGCGCATAAATTTGAAGGTATTCCGGAATTTGTTGTATCATAAACCGTCCAGGTGTTACCTTTCATCCTTACTAAACCGTTATTGGTTGTTATCCATTTAACATTATTGCTGTCTATAAGAACAGTACCAACTGAATTACTTGGCAGCCCTGAGTTATTCATTGTGTATTGTACCCATTGTGGCTGGGCTTCAAGAGCCAAAGCCAACATTAATATTATTATTGTGTATAATATTTTCATTTTCGTTTAATTATTAGTATTATTTATTTTTGTAAACCTAATTTTTGAGTAATTATTTCTTTCTCAATATCTCTTTCTTTTTTCTATCTCCATCGCTCTCATTCGCATTTTACTTTCTTTAGCCCCCTTTTAAACAAAAAAAGGCCAAAGATTTAGCAGCCAACATTGCATTGGTGTCCCAACCTTTAACCCTAATTTATATTTTTTGTCATCGAAAAGATTTTAATTTCTTTTCAAATATATGTCTTGCCCTTTTGAATTTATTTATTTTTAATGATTTATGCAACATATATTTTTCACCGAAAAATTACCAATTTGTAAGTATTTTTAATTTGTATTTCTAACAGGCAAAACTATTTATTGTATGAAATTATTGTTTTCTATTCATTAGTTTAGGAAAAATAAATTCCCTTTTTGTAAAAAGATATTATTTTTCTCCTTCCCAAGCTCTCCCTGCAAGCATAAAGC
>CAIUQV010000042.1 GCA_903901375.1 uncultured Ignavibacteriota bacterium | reverse complement strand
GGAATATTTATCAGGTGCCTCGCTTGTAGGCGACCAATCATATACAAACAAAATTATATCGAATCCGCTTTATTTTACGAACAAATATATTGGTAATATGCTTTCTTTCCCTAATAATAATTTTGTTGGTATTTCAGGTGAAATTGGTTTTGTGGGGTATCTTCTGTTCTTTTCGATTTATTTAATCCCATACCGATATGTACTTTTAAACAGGAAATACTATTTTGAAACTTTCTGGCATTCGGTATTTATAGGGTTTATAGGTATATCATTTGCTCTTTTAGGATGGAGTTTTTTCTGGAATGCTATAGAGGATTATGCAATTCCAGTGTATTTCTGGATAATAGGAGGAATATTGTTTGCATTATACAATCAAAATTTGATAATTAAAAAATCAGTTAATGAATAACATAGTATTAAAAATTGTAAACAGAACAATATTTTTCATCATTAATTTTGTAAATATATTATATAATAGAGTAGAATATGGAAATTACCCAAACATCAGAGGCATCTTAAGAATAAATAATAACGGAAATTTTGTATTAGGTAGTTCGGTATATTTAATATCGGGACAGATTTTTAATCCAATTGGAGGTGAAAATAAATTGCAAATATGGGTATCAAAAAATGCAAAATTAAAAATTGGGAGCAGGGTTGGAATAGCAAATTCAAGTATTGTAGTACAAAATGAAGTTGAAATACAGGATGATGTTTTAATTGGCAGTGGTTGCAGGATTTACGATACAGATTTTCATTCTTTAGAAACTGTTGAAAGAAGAATAGGGTATAAAAATCCAGTAACAGTATTAACTGAAAAAGTATTGATTAAAAAAGGTGCATTTGTAGGGGCGCATTCAATTATTCTAAAAGGTGTGAATATTGGTGAAAATTCAATTATTGCCGCAGGTTCTGTTGTGTTTAAAGACGTTCCAGATAACCAAATCTGGGCAGGTAATCCCGCAAGGTGCATAGGATTAATAGAATGAAGGAAAAAATATTCGGATATTACAGGGAAGCTATAATTATCAGAGAAGTTGAAGAGACTTTTTTGAGGATGTTTTCAGAAGGAAAGCTTAACGGTACAGTACATACCTGTATAGGTCAGGAATTATCAGCTGTAAGTGTCTGTAATAATCTAAGTGATAAAGATTTTGTAGTTTCCAATCACAGGTGTCACGGTCATTACATAGCATTTAAAAAAGATATAAAAGGATTAATAGCAGAATTGATGGGTAAAAAGTCAGGTATATGCGGCGGTATAGGCAGCAGCCAGCATATTTATAACAAAAACTTTTTATCAAATGGTATTCAGGGGGGTATTGTGCCTATTGCAGCCGGGATAGCATTCTCTAAGAAACTCAAAAATGAAAATGGTATAGCAGTTGTGTTTATAGGTGATGGCACATTAGGCGAAGGTGCTGTTTATGAAACAATGAACATCATATCACTTTTAGAGCTTCCTATTCTAATTGTGTGTGAAAATAATTTATATGCACAATCAACATATATTTCCGAAAATATGTCAGGAAGTATATTAAACAGAGCCAAAAGTTTTAATCTGAATACTTTTGAATGTGAAACTTTTGATGTTGAACAATTATTTTCTGTAACAGAATCTGCAGTTGATTTTGTAAGAATTAAAAGAAAACCTGCTTTCTGCCTAATTAATACGTATAGATTAAGTGCTCATTCCAAGGGAGATGATAACAGGGATAAAGAAGAAATATTAAATTACGAAAAAAGAGATCCTGTAAATATCTTTAAGGAAAAACATAAAGATGAATATACTACTTATTTTAATGAAGCTGTACAATTAATAAATACTGTTTTTAAATCTATAGAAAATGATTGTAATTTAAATTTTGTAGAATATAAAGATACAAATTTAACTAATAATAAAATCGAATGGAAGAATTATAATCCATCCGGTGGAAAATATTCTGATTCAATATACACCTTTCTTTCAAATTCATTAAATAATACAGAAAATACAGTTATTTTGGGTGAGGATATACATTCTCCATATGGAGGTGCTTTTAAGATTACGAGAGATTTATCTGATATTTTTCCAAGTAGAGTTATATCAACTCCAATAAGCGAATCAGCAATTACGGGATTGTCAAATGGACTTGCAATTTCAGGTTTCAGACCTATTCTGGAGATAATGTTTGGTGATTTTATTACACTTGCATTGGACCAAATTATAAATCATGCAAGTAAGTTTTATCATATGTACAACAAACAGATTAATTGTCCGTTAATAGTTAGAACTCCAATGGGTGGAAGGAGGGGATATATGGCCCGACTCATTCCCAATCTCTGGAGAATTTACTTTACGGAATAGATAATACAACTTTAATTTCACTTAACCGCTTTTATGAACCCAAAGAAATTTATAATTCACTGATTATGCATGAAAAACATCCGGTTTTTGTGATAGAAAATAAGACAGACTATGGGAAGAAGATTTCACAAGTACAAATAGAAAATTATTGTTATGAAATCAGCGACGAAAAGTATCCAACAATTAAAATCAGACCATTATATTCAAAACCGGATATTGTTATAGTGACATACGGGGGAATATCTTCGATTGTAGCCGAATGTGTGGATGAATTAATTAATTTGCACGAAATAATTCCAGTTGTTTATGTATTATCAAAATTATATCCGCTTGATGTAATCCCGTTTATTAAAGATGCAGAATACTGCAGGAATATTATAATAGTGGAAGAATGTAAGAAAGAGGGGG
>CAIUQV010000041.1 GCA_903901375.1 uncultured Ignavibacteriota bacterium | reverse complement strand
TGTGCCTCTGTGTACACGGGTTTTCTGGCAGGAGTGATTCTGTATCCGTTCTTAAAAGGGCTTGAGAACAGGAAGCTTCCTTCGATATGGATTTTACTTGCATTCGCATTGTTTTTATTCCTGGATGCAGCGTTTGACGTTCTGGATATACTTAAAAACACATTTATATCAAGAGCATTAACAGGGTCTATGATTGGGATACTTTTGCCGTTTTATCTTATACCCGGAAGTATAAACTTTGCGAATGAAATTTATAATAAATATCAAAATAAACTGAATGGAAAAAAACGTTAGTATTAACAGACTTCTGCCTGTGATATGGGGTTTTATTGTGATGACACTAATATCAGTGATGCCACTGATTAATTTCATCAATCTGTTTTTCTGTGCGGGAATAATTCTGGGCGGACTTGCGGGAGTATTTTCTTTCAATAAACAGCTTACGATGCAGGGTATGATGCTTACGTACAAAGATGCAGTGATGATAGGTATACTGAGCGGAGTGCTTTCTGCGGTTGCAGTTAGCGGGTTCAACGTTCTGACGCTGATGTATTCGAGCGTAAATCCGATAACGGAATCGCTGAAGATGCTCGGAGACTTCGGGAAGAACCTTCCGCCTGAAGTGGGGAAACAGCTTGACAATCTTTCGGGTGAATTCAATAAATACGGTTTTTCGCCAACACTTGCGATATTCACGTTTGTATCGAATATAATCATTTATCCGCTGTTCGGTGCGATAGGCGGTTTGCTTGCGGCTACAATTATCAACAATAAAAAGAAGATTAATACTACGACAGTATAGTATATTTACATTTTTATTATAGTCAAACTATATTAAATTAAGTTTCAGGACAGCAGTTTCTAAAGGAGGTCTTTGAAATTCAGCCCGCAACAATCGGACGCGGGGAGGAGTTAACAATGAGTATGAACCGTAATAACGGTCGGATGATTTTCAATAACAGTCAACTTAAATTAAATTAATTTAATCTTTAAGATGTACGAATATTCGGGAGCAATACATATACATTCAACTTATTCAGACGGTACGGGGTCGCCTGAACACATCGCGCAGTGTGCGAATGAGGCAGGGCTCGATTTCCTGATACTTACAGACCATAATTCAATTCAGGCAAAGACAGACGGATACGAGCGCTGGTTTAACAATACAATGTTTATAGTCGGTTATGAAGTGAACGATATAAAGAACGAAAATCATTATCTGGTATTCGGGCTTGATGAGCTTATAGGAACGTTTCAGGTGCTGCACAACGGAGAGCTTGGCTGTAAGCTGAGTGCGAAGGAATACGTGGAAGAGATTAAACGCAGGGGCGGCGTAGGATTTCTGGCGCATCCTTTCGAGAAGAGAAGCAGTTTTCCGGAGCATCCGCCTTATCCGTGGACTGAATGGAACACGGATGATTTCGACGGAATAGAAATATGGAATCACATGAGCGAATGGGTGGAAGACCTGACGGAAGCGAATAAAGTGCAGAGGTTTATTCATCCGCTGAAGTCTATCATTGCACCTAATGCAGAGGCAGTGAAGAAATGGGACGAGCTGAACCTGAGAAGAAAAGTTACGATGGTTGGCAGCGTGGATGCACACGCGCATAAGATGAGTCTGATGGGATTTTACAACGTGGAAGTGTTTCCGTACAAGGTGCTTTTCAAATCGATAAGGACGCACGTTCTGCTTGACGAACCCGTGAAGGCAGGTGATAACGATAGTTTCCAGAATTACAAGAAGAATATAGTTAAAGCATTAAAGGACGGCAGGTCGTTCGTTGCTAATTCATACTACGGCGATGCGAAGGGGTTCAGGTTTTATGCGGATTACGAGGGCGAGAAGTTCCAGATGGGCGACGAGATTTTACTGAAGAAAAATGACAAGAAAGTAGTGCTGAACTTTATGGTTCCGAAACTTACGAAGATAAAGGTGATGAGAAACGGAGAGTGTGTGCACGAGAGCAAGGGATTCGGCGGGTTGTGGGATGTGCACGAAGAGGGATGTTACAGAGTGGAATGCTGGATAGAGGACAGAGCGTGGATATATTCAAATCATATCAGAATTAAGAAAGTATAAGAGGAAAACAATTGAAAGAGTTCATTCAGCCGGATAATGTGTTTCTGTCAGATGAAAAATCGGTAAGGGCAAACTGCGGAGTGTTCGGAATATTCAACCATCCGAAGTCTGCGATAATGACGTATTACGGACTGCATGCATTGCAGCACAGGGGTCAGGAAGCAGCAGGAATAGTATCATCGGAATACCTTCCCGAAAAAGGGAAATATCATTTCAACGTACACAAAGGACACGGACTTGTGCTGGGTGTCTTTGATGAGAAGACATTAACCGACGACCTGAAAGGGAATTCTGCAATCGGGCATAACCGCTATTCCACAACAGGCGCTTCGGGAAACAAGAATAACATACAGCCTTTCAAAGTAAACTATAAAGACGGTAACCTTGCACTTGCACATAACGGCAACCTGACGAATGCAGGTGCTTTAAGGAAAAGACTTCAGGACGAAGGAACGATATTCCAGACTTCCACGGATACAGAAATTATACTTCATCTTCTTGCAAGAAGCAGGAAGGAAGATTTCGTAGAGAAGCTGCTTGAAGTTTTCAGGGAAATACGCGGTTCGTATTCCGTTGTGATTTTAACTGACGATAAACTGATAGCAGCCCGCGACCCTTACGGCGTAAGGCCTTTCGTGATGGGGAAACTTGAAGACAGTTATATATTTGCGTCTGAAACCACATCGCTGGATATACTGAATGCAGATTACGTGAGGGATGTGAAGCCGGGAGAGATAGTGGTGATAGACAAGGAAGTGGTAGAGACGGGCAAAGAGAAATCGTATATGATTACGGAGCTTGATAAGTACAAGCATTGTATATTCGAGTATATTTATTTCAGCAGACCGGACAGCCAGATATTCGAGGAGAAGGTTGATAAAGTGAGAAGGTACATAGGTGCGCATCTTGCGATAGAGAACCCTCCGCCTGATAAGGACGACCCGAACAATGCAGATGAAAAGAAAGTAATAATCATAAATGTGCCCGACTCATCGAACACGGCAACACTCGGTTACTTCAATGAATGTGTAAAGAAGACGAAGAACATCAAGCACGAGATTGGTTTAATCAGGAGCCACTACGTAGGCAGGACATTCATAGAGCCGGGTCAGGACCACAGACAGATGAAGGTGAAGACGAAGTTCAACGTAGTGAAGGGA
>CAIUQV010000040.1 GCA_903901375.1 uncultured Ignavibacteriota bacterium | reverse complement strand
GACTTTACTTGCAGCTAATGGAGTACACATCTGCGTTGGCGCACCTCCTACACCATCCGAGATTTCTTCGTTCAGTCTGATAATGGGCAGAAAGAGTCTTGCGGGTTCATTAATAGGCGGCATTCCTGAAACACAGGAAATGCTCGACTTCTGTTCAGAGCACAACATTGTATCAGAAATAGAATTGATTGATATAAAAGATATCAACAAAGCATACGAAAGAATGCTCAAGAGCGACGTCCGTTACAGATTCGTAATAGACCTGGCTACATTATAAAAGAATAACTTTTAGCATAAAACACGCATATAAAAAAACATTTAAAAGCCGGTGAAATCTTGCCGGCTTTTTTATTGCTGAAATAACCCCTGTTATTAAACAGGGGTTAAAAATCAGCGAGTAGTAGTCTATGTCAGTTTGTTGTTTTTCAAAAAGACTCTGCGAATGTAGAAACAGTATTTAATAAATTGCCATCTTTGTCTAAAGATATTAAACAGAAGAAGAATGACCTATTGGCATAAGAATCTATGTATTGTTTATGAATATCCATCAGTTGAATTTGAAGAACAGAGTCTTTCCCTTCGCAGATCTTTTCAGGGTCAGAGTTCAAACTGATAAATTTGAAATCATCCCTGCAATCATAAACAGGATTACTGAGATAAAGCACACCTGCTGCCATAATGCTTTTATCGTTATCCGGATTCATTACCAAGCCGAACACATCTGAAGGAAAGCAGATAGAAATGATACCATCGCTGTATTTAAAAGAAAGTCTTGATTCATCAATTCCTAAAGAATCGGGAGTTAATTTAGGAGCGATTAAGAATTCTTTGTCTCCGACTGAAGGATAATTAGCTTTTGAGATTGCGTTGTGAGTAGACATCCTTTCGTTGGCAGCTTTTTGCCAGAGAGGTTTGAGTACATCTATTTTATTTATAGCTGATGCGAGTTTGGTGTTCATAGCGAATCTTTTCTGCTTAGCCCGTTCAGCACCGCTGTAAGAAGATTTGCTTCTTGGATGCGGTCTTGCTGCCACATAGCTTTTTCCGTTTACCTGTTTGAATACGAGGTCACCTATTCTGCCTCTTACAGTTCCGAGTAATGGATTAATTTCTATTTTCATTTTGGTTTTGGTTTAGTTGTTTTAAAGAGCATTTACTTTATAGTTTTTTACCACAGAGCGCACAGAGTACACAGAGATTTTAATAGTCCGGATGACCCAAAGGGAACCCCCAGCTATGAATAACCGGAAGAACATTGACCGCCCGGTGCTCCCCTCCGATAAACGAAGGGGAGTTTTCCGAGTAGTTTCAAAACAAGTTGTTTCCGGCAGGAATGCCGGAACTACAGGGAATTGGGCAGTACTGAATTCGCTGATTGATATTCTGAAGTTAGCGTTTTTCATTTTTACTGTTTTCAGAATGATTATGCTGAGCGAACTGTGTCTGAATAATGAACCGGAAGGTTGTTAGTGTCCTGAGTAACAAGAGCAACGTAAACCTTTTTGGTTGTGTATGCATCGAATATCTTCTGTTGAGTATCATTCAAGTCGAAATTAAAAGTCATCGGGTTCGACAGACTAAGAAGCGCCTGTGCTGATATGAGCGGCAGAAAACGGTGTTCGAATTGTCCTGTGTTAACCGGGTCAGAAAAGTGAATGAATCCTTCGAGAGTGCAGTTAACTTCAACTGCAGGATTAATAACAGTTCCTGTTCCGATAGCTGCAAAGACAACTTCGATACCAGTTTTAGCCACTGTGAAGGAAGTATCGTTAATAGTAAAACCAAAATCGGGACCGAGCTGCATTAAATCAGAGTAGCCGGTATCCGTAGTATTTGGGTAATTAATTTTAACGATTTTATTACTCACAGTGTACGGTTTATCAGTATCTCCCATAATATAATCTTTCCAGAAAGTTTTCAATAAAAGCAGGCTAACAATCATCTTTACGAGTTTCATCGTCAAACCGAATTTCTTTCTTCTTGCTAATGTTTCAGGGCTTGCTTCCTTAAGTGATGGATGCGGCATTTTTGCTACATAAGATTCGCCATTTACCATTTTCCATACCTGCGGTCCAAGTTGTCCGCGGACTACCCCTACGTGTTGATCAGTTACTTTTGCCATGATGTTTTTTCCTTTATATTAAATTTCATTTTTATTGTTAAAATATTTCTTTCACGAATAAGTCGTGTCTTCTGAGGCAGAACTCCGCGTCAGGGGGGTTGGCGAGCGGCGTGCTGAGGTATAAATTTATGAAAGCCAAATGCTATATGAATTATTCCATAAGCCGAGACTTGCTGCGAAGTTCTGAATGAGAGAGTTATTCCAGAGTTATTAGAGCTGTATAGTTTGGTTATGGATTGGTTATGGATTCTGTATAGTTTGGTTATGGATTGGTTATGGATTCTGTATAGTTTGGTTATGAAAAAGTCATAATAAGCGAATACGAAAGAGAGGAAACTGTTTCCAGACCCTTTTCCATTCTTTGTAACCAATATTCTGATATTATGCGTATTCACTTTAATGATTTTAAAAGATTATGCTAAGTTTTTCTTTAAAGTTTTTCTGCTTTTAATGAAATTGTTAAGCTGGACTTTCGAGAAATAGAGCATCTTTCCGTTTGGTTTGTAGAATTTTATTCTGCCATCTGAAACCAGATGGTACAGTGTGGATTTTGAAACACACAGATATTCGCGGGCTTTTTCGAAAGAATACATATTTTCGTTTTCTTCCTGTGCCTTCAGCAACCTGTCAAGCTTTTCGTTTAACTCTATATTTATGTTTTTATTCATTTCTTTATTTCTGTTTTTAAATTTTGATTAATAAAAAAGGGCGATACCGGAAAGTTTTTGCTTTCCAATATCGCCCTTAGTTTTCCTACTAGCGACTCTTACGTCGAATTAAAAGAACATGTCTTTTTGCAACTACTCAAAAATATTGTTAATAAATTTGAAACACAATATAATCAGAGTAAAAGCGAGATACGATGTTTGCATTTACTTGCAGATGTTTGCAAATCGCAAAACATCGCACCTCAGAATATATAAATCAGTTGACTTTCCCCTCACCTATGTTATAAGTGATTGTTGGTTTGATAACACACACTTTCCTGTTTTTAATGGAAATGTTAATGTCACCAAACCCTGGTTCATCTTTGATAGTTTTTATCAACTTTTGAATGAATGCATTTATTTCTTCATCATTCATTTTCTGAAAATTCTTAAATGTTATCATATTGTTTTTGTTAATAAACTAATTTTAAAATATGTTTCTTAAATTATTGTCTTTAAAAAACAATTCTAAATCCTCAGAACAGTATGCACAGGAACGACAAAGATTACAATCATAGGAATATACCTTCGCGCATTCAGGAATCTTTCTCGGAGGGAAAGAATCTGAACAACGAAAACCCTTTCAATTTTCAACGAAGGGGTTACCTGTCCAAGCATACTCCAGAAGACTATTTGTCTTTCGTGGTGTTTAATATTTTTACCCGTATTCATTTATGTTCTTGTACTCTTTGGTTTACCCTTGCTTGATTCTTTTGTACATATTAAACTTTAACTTTTGTTTATTTAACTTACAATATATCCTATTTCAACGAACTATTTATTTTTGTTCGCTTCTAATTTACAAGAAATAATTTTAAAACCCTATATCTAAATTTGTTAAAAGTGAAAATATTCCGCTTGATTATTAGAAATATTTTACATCACATGTTAATTGCAGCAAAAATGGTGTAATAATGCTGTTTT
>CAIUQV010000039.1 GCA_903901375.1 uncultured Ignavibacteriota bacterium | reverse complement strand
CTTAAAAAATATCTATGAAACGTGATGACTACATAAGCTGGGATGAGTATTTTATGGGAATAGCTATGCTCTCTGCAAAGAGAAGTAAAGACCCGAGTACGCAGGTTGGTGCATGCATTGTAGATAAAGAAAATAAAGTTGTTGGTATTGGGTACAATGGTTTTCCGATAGGCTGTTCTGATGATAATCTTCCCTGGGAAAGGCAGGCAGATGATAATAATCAGACCAAATATCCGTACGTTGTACATGCTGAGGCAAATGCCATTCTAAATTCTACGAAAGATCTTCACGGAGCAAGGATATACGTAGACCTTTTCCCCTGTAACGAATGTGCCAAGCTGATTATTCAGTCGGGGATAAAAGAAGTTGTTTTTCTCTCGGATAAATACAAAGATACCGATTCTGTGAAAGCATCGAGAAAGATGTTTAATCTTTCAGGTGTGAAAGAAAGACAATTGATTGTTAAAAACAAAAAGATTATTTTAGATTATAATATAGTTCTTTAAAAAACGATTTTTCGGTTGCTGTTACATCATTAAAAGGGAATCCGGTGAAGTTCCGGAACTGTCCACGCAACTGTAACAAAGAAGACCATTTGCTTAACCACTGTTCTGTTTAGGATGGGAAGGTTAATGGAAACAGCTTTGAAGTCAGGAGACCTGCCGTAAAATCAAGTTTCAAATTCTGCGATGGAAAGAATTCTGGATTTATATTAACTCTTTGAGTTATTCTATATCTTCATTCCTGCACATCGCAATTGTTATCAAAGAGTTGAATGAACAAATTGCCCATTTACATATTGATTTTTCTTTTTACGTCTAATCTGTTTGCACAAACTGATTCTGATTCGGTTATTGTATCAACTCCTTCAATTAATGTAATCTCAAACAGGATATTAACTCTCAGAGAGGATTCTCCTTCTTCGGTACAGGTATATGATAAAGAATTCATTTCAAAAGTAAACGGCAATCAGTTATCCGATGTCCTTAAAATAGCCGGAAATGTTTTTATTAAATCATATGGCGGTAATTCTTCATTAAAAACTATTTCAATTAACGGGCTGGGTGCTGAACATACACTAATACTGCTTAATGGTGTCCGGCTTAATTCAACCCAAAATGCCCAGTTTGATTTATCCTTGCTCTCAAAAGAAACAGTGGAGTCGATTGAGATAATGCCATCAGGAGGAAGTGTTTCCTATGGAAGCGATGCTGTGAGCGGAGTTGTAAATATTAGGACAATATCTCCTGTAAATGACTTAAACCTGAAAAAGCTTGATGTTTTTGTATCGGCAGAAGCAGGTTCATACGGTTATAAAAAGTATGACGTTAACGTTTCAGGCAGGCTAAAGAGTTCATTCATTAATGCTTCTTATTTTAATGAACGTTCAGATGATTCTTTTGATTATTATTATTTTAACGGAAATTTCAAAGAAAAGAAGAACCGACTGAATAATTCCTATGCAAAAGATAATTTCAACCTGCAGTATAATTTGGTTAAGAATAATATGCAAGTTTCACTGCTCTCATATTACGATGTATCTGAAAGAAACCTTCCGGGTGTGGAGACCGGTTCTGCGCCATCAAATGCAAAACAATCTGACAAAAACTGGAATACCATTTTAAACCTTGAGTATAAATCTGATATTCCTTTTAATATTACAGCCAACTATCAGAACAATCTCTCTAATTATTCTGCATTTCCTTACCAGAGTAATTATTATAAAAATACAACTGCTGCACTGAATCCTTCTTTCCAGTTAAATTACAGTTCTTCAAAGTTTTTGCTTGGAATGGATTTATCATACGCAACGATTAACAGCGACCAGATAGAAGGAATCAGAGAAAGGTTTAACGCTGCATTGTTTGTGAGTAATGAGACGGAATTACTGAACAATCTTACATTTTTCCCTTCATTAAGATTTGAGAATATTTCTGATTTGAATAAACAGGTACTGACATCAAAGTTTGGTTTTAATTATAAACCTGTCAGAAGCAATAGTCTGGTCATACATTCTAATATTGGAAATTCTTTTCGTTCACCTACTTTCAATGAGCTTTACTGGAAAACGGGAGGGAATTCTGATTTAAACTCAGAGAAGTCAATAAATTTTGAAGCCGGTATACTCTCAGAGTTTGATTTTATTTCTAAAAACATTATTGAGATAAATTACTCTTACATTAATGCATCGGATAAGATAGTCTGGAAACCTGGAAATTCGGTTTACTGGTCTCCTTTGAATGTCGGAAATTCTATTTCGAATATACTTAGCATTAATTTAAATACAAATGCAAATTTATCGAATAATTCCTCTCTAAAAATAAATGCTAATTATTCTGTTAACAGTTCATTGAAGAAGAATTATGATTCACCCGGAGACTTAACTTACAATAAGCAGCTGATATATATTCCAGTTCAGATGTTTAAGTTAAGTGCAGATATTGTTTATAAAAATTCGGGTATTGGTATTTATAATGTTATTCTTGGGAAAAGATACACTGACTTTGAGAATACTTCATTCCTGAATTCCACTTTCCTTGTGGATGGAAATATTTATACCGGAATTACGTTTAAGAATATATCGGCAATACTAAAATTTGAGGTGAATAATATTACGAATGAAGATTATCAGGTTATATCGGGATATCCAATGCCTTTAAGAAATTATAAATTTGTTTTAACATTAAAATACTGATATGGAAAATAAACCCGGCGGTAAAAAATATAAAGATAAGATTATGAAAACAATCGAAGGATACAAAAATCTATCTGATACGGACAAGAACTGTCTTCATATTTATTATGGATATGGTAAAGGAAAGACAACAAGCACAATCGGACTTGCAATTCGTGCACTCGGTGCAGGAAAAAAAGTGGCTCTTGTACAGTTCGATAAAGGTTATGACGGAACTAATGAGCATTATGCAGAAAGGGTTATACTCAGAAAGCTCAAAGAAACGGGATTTGATATTGACATATATCCTACAGGTTGCGAACGTATGAACAGCGATGGTACTTTCAGGTTTGGTAACGAGGAGCAGGACTTTGCCGAAGCAAAGAGGGGACTTGCTATCGCAAGGGATTTGATATTGAATGGTAAACAGGACGTTCTGATACTTGATGAATCTATCGCTACAGTGGCTTATAACCTTTTAACTAAAGAAGAAGTGGAAGAACTTATTGACCTCTTTAAAAAGAATAAGCGATTTGAACTTATTATGACAGGACATAAACTATGGGAAGGACTTGAGGAAAAAGCTGATTTAATTACAGAAATGAGAAAAGTAAAGCACTATTTTGACAACGGTATACCGGCAAGACCGGGTATTGAATTTTAATAATTACTTATAATTTGTTTACAATATGAAATATTTTCTATATTTATTCTCAGCTTTAATGTTTATCGGTATTTCTTCATGCAGTGATAATAATCCTGTAGTACCTCCCGTAACTGTTACTTCAGAAGGAGTTTTTGTGCTAAGTGAAGGTGGAATGACTCCAGGGTCTTCTAAACTTTCATATTACAACAGTAATAAAGACTCGTTTTATGTTAGTTTATTTAATCCTGTTACACTTGGACTATTTCCAGACGGAATGATAAAATATAACAGCAACTTGTATTTAACTGAACAGGGTAATTTTTTTGCTGCAGGAAAAATATATAAAACTGATATGAATGGTACTGTGATATCCCAGAATTCAGTTGGTACTAATCCTTACTCTCTGTGCGCTTCTAACAATAAACTGTACATAACAAACGGACCCACATCAAAAGTCTCGGTATTGGATGTAAGTACATTAAACACTCTTAAAGAAATCAATGTCGGGGTGTATCCGCAGGAAATTATCTCTTATAATAATAAAGTATTTGTTTGCAATACAAGTACGTACGGTGGAGCTTCTGATTCTACTGTCTCGGTTATTGATGCAAATACAGATGAAGTAGTTAAAGTTCTGAGGGTTGACAAAGATCCTTCCGGTATCGCAATAACCAATGACGGACGACTACTCGTATCATCAAACAGTTCAACTGGTAAGATTTATGTGTTTGAAACCTCATCATTCAAATTAGCAGACTCATTGTATTCTCCTTTTGGATTTTCAAAAGATTTTAGTGTAGATAAATCCACTAATAACGTTTATTTTATAGGGGTTAATAGCGATATAGTAAAGCTGAGCTTAGATAATAAGAACTTCACAAAGTTAATATCAAAACCAAGTGCGCAGTCATTTATTTACGGATATGCCTATGATTATTTAAATCAGAAACACTATCTTGCAGACGCAATGGATTTTGTATCATCGGGAAGGTTTCTTGTTTATGATGTAAACGGAACAATGATTAAAACTTTTATTACAGGTATTGCACCAAGACGAATAATTATTAATTATTAATTTAAAATAAGGATTTAGATATGATAATGCCATACATGGGAATTCATCCCAAAATAGATGAATCTGTTTTTATATGCGAAGGTGCACAGGTTATAGGTGATGTTGTTCTGGCAAAAGATGTCAGTGTATGGTTTAATGCAGTTGTCAGGGGTGATGTTCATTACATTCGCGTCGGTGAAAGAACAAATATACAGGATGGAAGTATTCTTCACTGCACTTATCAGAAACATCCTCTGAATATTGCAAACGATGTGACTATTGGTCATGGTGCAATACTGCATGGATGTACAGTAAAAAATCATGTATTAATCGGTATGGGTGCAAAACTTCTTGATGCCTGTGTAATAGGCGAGAATTCTTTCATTGCTGCCGGTACGCTTGTCAAAGAGAACTTTCAGGTACCGCCGGGTGTACTTGTTGCGGGACTTCCGGGAAAAATAATCCGTGATCTTAAGCCTGAAGAAATCGATAGAATTAAAACAAGTGCAGAGCATTACCTAATGTACGTCAGGAATTACAGAAAATCTGATAAAGTCTGGGTCACCAGACAGGCAGGAGATTAATATAGAATTTAATCTGGCTGAAAAATTTCCGGACGACAAAAATACCTATCTTGAGCGAATCTCTGACCATCTTTAAACGAGAAACCTACGAGAACGATACGAGAAGAAACCTGAAAACGTTTAATTTTCAGTTATGCAAGGCTGAAATGGACGAGGCGATAAGCGATAAAATCTGGTATTTAATAGAATTTTTCCAATCAATATAAACTAAAATAAGATTTAGTTTATATTAAATTAGTTACAAATCTCTATCCTCTGACAAAATTTTCCATCACTTCAGGAATTTCCATTGATATTTCAACGAAACCCTTGTACTCATTATTCTCGTAATATGGTGCCTGATAAATAAGCTTCTTTATTCCGTTTTTCTGAATTGTATACACATTCTTGGTTTCGTTTTTCAGCATATTTGCGAGTTGAGTTTTGGAAGGTTCTGGATGGCAGTCAAGAACGTTAGTTCCAATGAGTTTCTTTCCTCCGTCATTTTCAAAAGTCTTTATTGCCTTATCATTCATGTATGAAATAATGCCGTTTTTGTCGCACAAAGTGACGGAAAAATCTGATTCTTTTATCCAGTTCATATGATTTTTCGGGTAATTTTTAAATTTAATTAAATGTTATACATTTTAAATCTTTAATAATTTCTGTAAATTCAGAAATATAAACTTTAAATAAAATGAAGAAAATTACATCTTTCTTATTGATAACTGTTATCGTAATGGCAGTATCTATTGGGTCAAAAACAGAGTATTCTAAAATCTCTGACAGAGTAAAAAATGCTATTGACTATTCAAGCGACGAAAAATTAGTAGTATACGTATATTTCGGCGACAAAGGACCAAATGCTGAACAATATTTAAGCAATCCTTTATCTTTAGTTTCAGAAAAATCTCTCGAAAGAAGAAAAAAAGTATTACCTGCAAATCAGCTTGTTGATATGACAGACGTCCCTGTGTATCAATCATACATAAATCAGGTATCAGGTAAAGTAATAAAAGTAAGACACGAACTTAAGTGGTTTAATTGTGTGTCTGTTGAAGGAACCAAGGCACAGGTGCTTGACGTCGCTGGACTGGATTGTGTTACTAAAATTGATTTGGTTGAAAGATACAGAAAAGCTAAAGAAGAAGATGAAATTGTTTCTACAGGTAATAACTCATTTGAACAGGATTCTCCTAATGTTGACTCATTAAGTTATGGCGCAAGTTTGAATCAGGATACATTAATAAAAGTAAACAGAGTTCATAATAACGGAATTTACGGTCAGGGTATTATCGTTGCTAATTTTGATGCCGGTTACCTTAATTTTAATCACGAGGCGTTCACAACTTATCCTATGAAAATCTGGAAGAAAAAGGATTTCAGTACAGGAGATACTGTAACACTGGCTTCACATTCTCACGGTCAGGCAACGCTTTCATTGGTAGGTGGATATAAACCAGGATCTCTTATCAGTCCTGCATTTGCATCAACATATGTTCTTTGCAGAACAGAAGTAGATCCTACTGAAACTCCAGCAGAAATGGATAACTGGGCAGCTGCAGCACAATGGGCTGATAGTCTTGGGGTTGATGTCATAACAAGTTCTCTCGGTTATTTAGTATTTGATGCTCCGTATACAAGTTATACTTATCTTGATATGAATGGAAATACTCTGTTAATAACTAAAGCAGCAGATTTAGCAGTTCATAAAGGAATCACAGTAAGTAATTCCGCGGGTAATGACGGAGAATCTACACATAATACTCTTGGCGGTCCTGCCGATGGCGACAGTGTAATCACTATAGGTGCTTTACAACCTAATGGAACAAAAGCAAGTTATAGTTCTGTCGGTCCAACAACAGATGTTCCGAACAGAATTAAACCGGACGTTATGACCCAGGGTTCTTCAAATCAGGTTGCAACACAGACTGGCTACAGTACTTTTGGAAGCGGTACATCATGGGCTTGTCCTATGGCAGCCGGTGTTATGGCATGTATGTTATCTGCTAATAAAGACCTGACACCAATTCAGATACGGGGGATATTAAGAAAATTTGCAAGCAACAATGCAAGCCCAAATAATTTAATTGGATGGGGAACAGTAAATGCTGAAAGGTCTGTTGACTCTGCAAGAGCTTTGGATAATACACCACCAACAATTTTACATACACAGCCATTTACTTCAACAACAAACACCGGTATTCTCACTTTCAAAGCAAGAATGTTTGACAACGGAATTATCAGACATACAAGGACGACTGAAGCACCAAGATTGTATTACAGGAAAAATTCAGGCAGCGGGTTCGGAGTATGGACAACTGTTACAAAAACATCATTAAATCTTGATACATTTTACTTCCAGATTCCTGCAAGTTCACTCGGTACGACAGTTCAGTATTATTTTGCTGCACAGGATATTGCATTACCGACTGCAAAAATATCAACATTGCCGGCAGGCGGAAGCGGGATTAATCCTCCTGGCTCAACAGCACCAGGAACTTTCTTCCAGTATGTTGTAGGAACAACATCAATAACTAATATAGGTAATGATATTCCTAAGGAATTTAAACTGTTTAATAACTATCCGAATCCTTTTAATCCGACAACTGACATTAAGTACGATTTGCCAAAATCCGGCTTAGTATCTCTGAAGGTTTACGATATCAACGGAAGGCTTGTTAAAGAAGTCGTGAATCAGATGCAGGTTGCAGGAAGTTATACAGCAAGGTTTGAAGCATCGAATTTATCTTCCGGCATTTATTTCTATCAGCTAACGGCAGGGGAATTTAAAGCTCAGAATAAGATGCTGTTGATTAAATAAAGCAAGTTAACATAGTTTTCATATTGCAAGGGAACTGGTTTATTAATCAGTTCCCTTGTTTCGTATGTACTCACAAAAATTTATGTTATTTATGAAATATTGGCAATTGAATCGGATGATGTGTCAATACTGGCTTAATTACAAAACTAAAGATAATATTATCTCTTCAGTTCTTCAGCTTTTAATTTAAGCCAGTCGCCAGACGGAATCATAACTTTTGATTTATTAAGACCTACAATAAAATCATCATAGGTTTTTAGTTCGGGGGATGTTTTTAATTTAAGCAGTTTTAAATAGTGAGTTATGAAAAGTAAAGTCTTTTTCTTCTCGTCCGATCTCATTATTTTATTATTCTTAATAAAGTGCTTGATCCTGTCAACTTCGAGAAAAGCTTCTTCCAGCATTGATAATTCATAAAATAAGCGCATCTTAAACCTGAGTATTAATCCATTTTGAATTTTCCTTTTCTTCCTGTTCTCAATAACATTGAGTGCTTTTTTGTATTCTTTAATCGCAAAATACAGTCTCACCATTGAAAGGATGTAAACTTCTTCTCTTTTATCTTTTGGTAATGAATCGATATTGTCATTTATGAAATTTCTAACAAATTCAAATTCCTCAGCTTTTAATCCTGTAGCCACGTAATTATCAAATATTTGTTCCCTGTGGAGTATAATCCTATTGTTAATTTTACCATTAATTAACTCATTTATATACATTCTGAATAGCGGTTTAATATGACTATCGTCACCTTGGTTTATTTTTAACTGGTAACATTCTTTAATGAGTATTGAGAAATATTCTTTCAAATCGCTGGCATGATTGCTATTCGGATTAAAGTACAATGACTCGAGTTTCCCGAGATACTCCTTTCCTTTGTCATTAACTATTATTTCATATAGATAGTAATACAATATTAATCGTGAAAAAACAGGGGAATTAGTTTTTATTATATCCTTCATTATTTTCTGAAGATCAATATTATTTATAATTTCGTTTATCGGATTGAATCCCTGTTCTGCATTCATGGATTTAAGCTTGTAACTTTCTATACCTTCGTAACAGACAGATTCAAGAATTCTTGAAATTTCAAGCAGACTTCTTTTATGAAATAAGTCAAAAGCAGTATTATATCTTTTATGTAAAAGCTCTCTGCTGATTTTGTATGGTAATATATTTGATATAATCTGCCGTTCTTCTATTGTTAATTCGGAAGTTGTTATGTCATCAAAATTTATATTATAAGCTGCGTCAAAATCTTTAAACAGAAGGTAATCTGAAAAGTGTCTCAGGATATAATAATTTCTTTCAAGTTCGTTTTTCTCGGATAATTTCTGCTTGAGGAAATTTACAGCTAAAGTTGTAAGCTCATAAAGCCTGCTTTGGAGTGATGATTTATCAATATTCTCGTTTAAAATTATTTTACTGATGATGTTGCTGAATATTTTTGAGTCAATTCTTGCGTTGCTTTTATAAGCTTTGTAAATGTATTGATAAAGATTTGTATAGTCCCTGCCTCTGACAAAGTAAGGCGATTTAAGATAATAACTGAATTCTTTCCAGTCCTTCTGCGAAAAAGTTGAAATTATTCTTAATAATTTACTGTCATTTATGCTCATTATACTGGTTAATAATTATGCATATAATATACTATAAAAACAAGATATATAAAATATAAATAGCATAAATACCGGTTGAAAACACTAAAATATGTCTTTGCACAAACTAAGTATTATATTTAATTTCATACAAGATTTTTTCATCAGTATAAAGATTAATTTGAAAACTTATTAGAAGGAAGAAATTAAATGAATAAATATATTTTTACTGTTATTGCAGTTTTGATTATTTTTAATGCAGGGTTTCTTTTTAGTCAGGATTATCAGTCAGTTCAGACACCTGTATTTTCTCCCGCAGGTCCACAGTGCAATGCAGGCGAGATTCACGACCTCGGAGTAGTTGGCTCAAATCTGGGTTGGAACACAGGTGCTACAAGTCCGGTAGGAGCATGTCTTAAGTTTATTCCTCCTGTTTATCCTTATAGATATACTAAATTCTGTATGAACTTTTCAAGATTATCAACAGGCACTTCGACATGGAATTATAAAATATATATGTGGAAAAGTGTTAATGGAAAACCTGGACCACGAATGGATTCGGTCGAAGTTACGGTTACACCTGGGATTTTACCAAACTGGAACTGGTTTGATTTTGATTTACCGGCGACATGGAAAGAAGTTACATCACCTGACAGTGTTTTTATAGGTTTTTTATATGATGCTCAAACTTATTTAGGCGGTTCTTTTGCGATTGATGTTTCGGCATCGCTTCCGGTCTGGCCAGGATTTACAACACAGGGCGGAGTTAACTGGACAAACGTAAGTCTTCCAACATATAAATCATGGCTAATGCGTGCTGAAGGTGCTCCTTCCATAAGTTATGCACACGATGTAACGGTTGTTGATTTTTTAAGTCCTGCAAATTTGTGGAAAAAAGATTCGACCTATACAGTTAAGGCTAAAGTTAAAAATGCAGGGACTTCACCTGAAACAAACGTTCCTTTTAAATTTCTTGATAACGGGGTAGTTACAGGAGCAACCGTTAACATAAACTTATCACCGGGTGCTATAGATTCGGTTTCTTTCCAGTGGACTCCTGCAATTTCCGGTGCTCATAAACTGAAAATTGCTTCTGCTCTTGCAACAGATCAGTACAAGCTGAATGATACTGCTAATATCGACATCAGAGTAGTAGGATTTCCTCAATATTACAATTATCTGAACGGAACAGGCACAAATGTTTTTCCTTTTGGGCAAACAGGTGGTAAGGCGACAACCAGTGTTTATTTACCGGGTGAATTTAATCATCCATCCCCCGTACCAACAGGAAAAAGTATTAGTAAAATATATTTCTCAATCACTTCAGGTTCTCCGACAGTATTCTCAAATTTAATGGTATTGCTTGCACAGGATACAATTACATCTTTATCATCTTTCTATACTGGTACATTCGATACAGTATACAATCATTCATCTGTTACGACAAATGAAATCGGTGCAGATATGTTTTATAGTCTGACTCTTGACCATCCTTTTCCGTTTGATCCTTCAAAAAGTCTGATAATGTCCGTTGGTCAGTGTGGAAGCTCTACAACGGCATACACATTACGAACCACAAGTCTTTCTGGAAACAGAAGAGTTCATTCGCTCGGAGGATGTCCTTTCACTCTTGGTGGCACAAGTACTTACGTTCACAATATAGGCATTGATGTTACGGGACCGACATCTGTTATTGGTAATCCTGTAATACCAGAGAAATATTCACTCGAGCAGAATTATCCAAATCCATTTAATCCGGTAACTAACATCAAATACAATATACCTAAAAGCACATTCATTACACTTAAAGTATTTGATATAATGGGTAGGGAAGTTCAGACATTAATAAATGAAAACAAAAATGCCGGAAGTTATGATATCAGATTCGACGGCAGTAACCTGTCGTCCGGAATTTATTATTACAGGTTCCTTGCAGGAGATTACACAGAATCCAGAAGTATGGTATTAATCAAATAGTACTGCAAAGTAATTTATCTTTTTAAATAAAAAGGGTTTAATTTAATATTATTAATGTTATGGTTAAAATTAAAATTCTTATTTGCATGTTCATGCTGCTCTTTGTGAAGCTTAACCTGCAGGGGCAGGTAAATGTCAGCGGTTCCACTGGCGCAGACGGAAGTTATACGACTTTAAAAACTGCATTCGACGCTATAAACGCATCGGTTCAAACGGGAAATAATATTACCGTTGTGCTTACCGGAAATACAGATGAAACAGCATCTGCGGTATTGAATGAAGGTACCTGGACAAGCTTTATGATTTATCCGTCTGTAACAGGGGTTTCCGTTAGCGGTAACCTGGATGCAGCTTTAATCGACCTGAACGGTGCCGATAATGTCACAATAGATGGAAGGGTGAATCAGGCGGGTAACCGTGACCTCGTAATTTCGAACACTGATACTTCAACTACTGCCTGTACTTCTACAATCCGTTTCATAAATGATGCCTCCGGAAATACGATTAAGTATTGTATTATAAAAGGTTCTGAGGTTGGTCTTAATGTAGTAGATGGGGTTCTTAACAGTGGTATTATATTTTTCAGTACTGGTTTATTAACCGGTAATGACAATAACATTCTTGACCATAACGACATCACAAATGCCGGTGGCTCCAGACCAATTTATGCCGTTTTTTCTGTCGGCTCTTCAGGAATGGAAAACAGCGGTAACAGTCTTATTGGTAATAACATCTTTGATATCATAAATACTGATAACGGAGGAATGATATCAGGAACGGGCAGCTGGATTGATTTATCTGATAATATGACCGGAGAAGTAATGCTTGGTTCTAATAATACGGCTTGGACAATTTCAGGCAATAGTTTCTACGAAAGCAATGAAATATCAAACCAATTAGTCAGCATAAGACTTGTCTGTGTATTATCCGGAAATGGTAATAATATTTCAAATAATTTTTTTGGCGGCAGTTCGGTTTTATGCGGTGGTAGGTGGTCTATTGCATCAGGTTCTTACTCCTATTTTACGTTTATTCATTTATACGCTGCTGCAGGTACGGTAAATGAAATACAGGGGAATACGATAAAAAACATATCCATTACTGATGATGCAGAATTATTATGGGAAGGGATATACGTAGAATCCGGAGATGTCAAAGTCGGTACCTTAACCGGAAACACAATAGGTTCATCAACGGGAACAGGTTCTATCAGCATTAATGTTACGATCAATACTACGCCTGGATCTAAATCATTCGGAATTTTAATAGAAACTCCCAATACGGCAGATGTTCAAAATAATGTTATAGGTTCGATTACACTATCAATATTTTCAACAGGCTCTCATTCGTTTTTTGGAATTACAAAAGGATATGTAGTATCAGGCGGCACTGTTACTACGTTACCTACTTCTGTTACGGGTAATGTTATAATAAGCAATAACACTATTGGCAGTACGAATACTGCAAACAGTATTTATTCAACATCCGCAGCTTCATCTGAATTTCAGATAGTATCAGGGATATATTGCGCCGGAAGCAGCACTAATACAATATCGGGGAATGTAATCTCGAATGTAAATAACGGAACTACCAATACAACAACAGGCACAACCAGCCGTATTCTTGGCATATACACTATTTCCGGCGCTAATACAATAAGCGGCAATAACGTTAATAATCTGCAGATTTCAAATGCTAACAATACTCCTTTAAATTTAGCATCTGTAATTGGTATTGGTTTAAGCTATACTTCTGCTGGAAAAACGCAAAATATTAACAGCAATACAATATATAATCTGTACAATTCATATTCAACTTTTTCAGGAAGTGTAATTGGTCTATATTACAATGGATCTGCAACAGCAAGCAGTGTAACGAATAATTTTATTCATAGTTTATATGTCACAGGAGCTTCAAGTACTGGTGGGAATATATATGGGATTAAAATTAATGCTGGTTCAACAACGTATTCTAATAATATTATAAGTTTAGGAGGGAATACAAAAACTACAATTTACGGCATATATGGAATAGCAGGAGCAAATCAGACACTTAAATTGTATTTTAACACTGTATATCTCAGCGGTTCTTTATCATCGGGAACTAATAAATCATACGCATTGTACACTACATCATCTACTTCAGATACACGCAATTTTAAAAATAATATTCTTATGAATGCTCGTTCAACTACGAGTGGTACAAATTTACAATATGCAGCTTATATAAAACCTTCTACTTCTTCTGGAATTTTATGGTGTGATTACAATGATTATTATGTTTCAGGTACCGGGGGTATGCTTGGATGTTATAATGATGTAGATGTATCCGCTGTTCCTATTGTAACAGGCAAGGATTCAAATAGTGTAAAAGTGAATCCGTCTTTCAATATCGCAAAAGGAAACGGCACATCCGCTGCTGATTTTAAACCCGGTGTATCGATTACAGGTGTGGATGGAACAGGTGTTACGACTGATTATTCAAATTACACAAGACCGACTCCACCTACGCTTGGAAGTATTGAAAAGGATAGTCCGTTACCTGTTAGTCTGCTATCATTTACGTATAGCATGTCTTCCAGAGATGTGAAATTAAGGTGG
>CAIUQV010000038.1 GCA_903901375.1 uncultured Ignavibacteriota bacterium | reverse complement strand
CGATTGATTTAGCAGTCTGAACTGCCTTAACAATATTTTTGGAGTTACCGCTTGTTGATATGCCTATGAGAACATCACCCTTCCGTCCGATACCTTCGATATTCCTTGCAAAAATATTATCAAAACCAATATCATTACCACCGGCAGTAAGGTTTGATGAATCAGTAGAAAGTGCTATTGCGGGAATAGCCTTTCTGTTAATATCGTGTGATAATCTTATCATAAACTCTGTGGCAAGATGCTGTGAATCGGCAGCACTGCCGCCATTACCGCAAAGCATAAGCTTATTCCCACTCCTGATACAATCAAGCAGAATATCAGCGGCTTTGATTATATCTTCAAAACAACTTTCCAGTACTTTTAATTTAATCTCCGAACTTTCTTTCAGAGATTCTGTTATGAAACTTTTTCTTTCAAACATATTAGTTTATGATATTTTCAATAATCTTTTTAGTTGTACCTAATGTCTCATCAAATACATATTTACAACTGTCACCTGCTTTCCTGTAATAATCACTATCACTCAGCATTTTCCTGAATTCTCTGTAAAACCCGTTCCGGTTATTCACAAGTATTCCACATCCTTTTTCTACAAGTATTTCATCCTCGTCCGAATTCTTCACTTCATTGGCAAAGAACACAGGTATATTAAATATTGCAGGTTCTAAAACATTATGCAATCCTGTTCGTAATCCTCCTCCTACATATGCGATATAAGCAATTGAGTATAAACTCATAAGCTTGCCTATACTGTCAACTATAACAAAATTCTCATCTGAATAATTTTCAATATCTGACAGTCTTATAGATTTCAGGTTAGGATATTCATTCTTCAGGTTTTCTTCAATAGCAGTAATCTTTGTTTCTTTCGGTTCATGAGGCACAAGAAATGTAAATATCCCTGCATCGTACTTTAAAACCTTACTCAGCACAGGAAGTATTATATCCTCGTCATCTTTCCAGGAACTACCTATCACAAATACTTTTTTATTCTTTATGATTTCAGGCTTTATCACTTCTTCCTTCTTAATCAATTTTGATGCTTCGTACACTCTTTCAAACTTTGAATCACCTGCTTTTATTACCTTCGTCTTATACCCCTGCATTAGTTGCAGATAATTATTATAATCAGATTCATCGATTGCAAACATCTTGTCTACCATTCCATACATTGCCTTCTTTATCGATTTAACAAAAGGGACTTTCCAGAAAACATCGTTCTCATCGTATCTCGCATTTGCAATTACAATCTTCACACCTGTCTTCTGAGCATAGTATAAAAAGTTAAACCATAAATCATACCTCATTAATATTACCATTTCAGGCTTAAGTAAATTAAAAAACTTTCTGACGTTTGGGTATGAATCAAATGGTATGTATGTTTTCTTAATCTCTGATAACAGGGTTTTCGAATTCTTATATCCCGAAGGAGAAAAGAATGTAGTTATAATCTGATATTCTTTTTGCTGGAGTTCTTTAATGATTGGTATTGCCTGCTGGTACTCACCCAGGGAAGATGAGTGGAATATTATTTTTCTTTTACTGGCGTCAAGGTTCCATCCTCTGATATCACTGAAAATCTTTTTTCTGCCTTTGAAACCTTCTCTGATTTTCGGGTTGAATAAAGATAAGAATCTGAACCCGACCCATATCAAAGGCAGGAAAAGTATATTATAAACAAGGAACCATATCTTAACCATAACACGGGAAGTTGATTAAACTTCCATTATTTCTTTTTCTTTCTTCTGTACTAAAGTATCAACTTCTTTAATGTACTGGTCAGTTAGTTTCTGAATTTCGGTTTCACCGTGTTTACGGTCATCCTCAGAAATGTGGTCCTCTTTTTCAGTCTTCTTCATTTTTTCAATTTCATCACGTCTTATGTTTCTTATAGATACCTTTGCTTCTTCTGCTAACTTCTTAATATGTTTAACAAGCTCTTTTCTTCTTTCCTCGTTAAGCGGTGGAATAGGAATTCTGATTAAAGTACCGTCACTCGATGGATTTAAACCCAGGTTTGCATTTAATATTGCTTTTTCAATGATAGGAATAACCGTCTTATCCCAGGGCTGTACTGTTATGGTATGAAAATCAGGTGTGTTGAGATTTCCAACCTGATTTATCGGAGTAGGTGTTCCGTAATAATCAACTTTAACTCCTTCCAATAAACCGACAGATGCTTTACCTGTCCTTACTTTTATAAATTCTGCAGTCAAATGATCAACTG
Source organism: uncultured Ignavibacteriota bacterium (assembly GCA_903901375.1). Taxonomy (GTDB): domain Bacteria; phylum Bacteroidota; class Ignavibacteria; order Tepidaquicellales; family Tepidaquicellaceae; genus CAIKZJ01. Next base: position 2,364 of record CAIUQV010000038.1, on the reverse strand, counting down.
CTTTTAACATTCTGTCTTTTGTAGCTTTTAAAATATCTTTTATCATAACTTATATGTATTTAATTATGAAATTATTGTTCCGACATTTTTACCCGACAGTAAAGCTTTAAGATTACCTTTTTTGTTCATATTAAAGACCATTATCGGCAGTTTATTTTCACTGCAAAGTGTAATAGCAGTTAAGTCCATCACTCTGAGGTCTTTTTCTAAAACTTCACTGTACTTTAACTTCTTAAACATTTTTGCTTTCTTATTCTTCTCAGGATCACTGTCATAAACACCGTCAACTCTCGTACCTTTAATTATCACATCTGCTTTCATTTCTATAGCTCTTAGAGCTGCTGCTGTATCTGTAGTGAAATATGGCTCCCCTGTTCCTGCAGCAAAAATCACAACCCTTCTTTTTTCAATGTGCCTTAATGCACGGCGTATAATCAACGGCTCTGCAATTTCATCCATCTTTATTGCTGATTGTACTCTGCAGTAAATACCTCTGCGCTCCAGCGCATTCTGCAAAGCTAATGAATTTATCACAGTCGCTAACATCCCCATCATATCACCTGTTACCCTGTCAACACCTTGCTGTGAGGCAGATAAACCTCTGTATATGTTGCCGCCTCCTATTACTATTCCGAAACCAATATTCAGTTTCGATGCAGATGCTACTTCATCTGCAATATGATCAACTATTTTTGAATCAATACCGAAACTCCGGGTACCCATCAACGATTCCCCGGAGAGTTTCAGTAAAATTCTTTTAAATTTTAAAGGCATAATTAATAAGTATAAGTTTAATTATTATCCTAATTGGAATCTTGCCATTTCTGTGACGTCAAATTCGCCACCTGATTTCTTTGCATATTCCTTTAATAAATCTCCGATGCTCTTGCTTGAATCCTGGATGTACTCCTGTTCAACCAGACAGTTTTCCTGGAAGAATTTCTCAAGCCTGTTCATCGTAATCTTCTCGATTATGTTTTCAGGTTTCTTTTCGTTACGTGCCTGTGTCTGATAGATTTCAAGTTCTTTTTCAACAACATCAGCTGATACTTCTTCTCTTCTGACATTAATAGGAGTCATAGCAACAATCTGCATTGCTATTTTCTGACCTATTTCATTAGCTTCATCTGCATATTTTCCTTTTAATCCTACGATAGCTCCTACTTTACTTCCGAAATGAATGTATGAAGAAACAAATCCACCATCTACTTTAATCAGTCTTACTCTTCTTAATTCAATCTTCTCACCAACACTTCCCATCATTCCGTCAATTATTTCCTGAACCGTTAATCCATCATTTCCTTTAACTCCAAGCAGATGAGCTGCATCATTCACATCGTTCGCAAGTGCTATATTCGCTATATTCTGTGTAAAGTTCTGGAAACCGTCGCCTTTAGCCACGAAGTCTGTTTCACAGTTTATTTCTACGATAACACCTTTTGTCTTATCATCGCTTATACTTGATTTTACTGCACCTTCTTTTGCAATCTTATCAGCTCTCTTTGTAGCCATAGCAGCACCTTTTTTCCTGAGATATTCAATTGCCTTCGGAATATCACCATTTGTTTCTTCTAGTGCCTTTTTACAGTCAGCCATACCGGCTCCTGATTTTTCCCTTAAATCTTTAATTAATTCTATTGTTACTGCCATTTTCTTATAATCCTTAAATTTTCTTTTTGAATTTACTTTGTTTCCATTTTTTCTTTCATCTCTTCTGTCTCATCTTCTCTTCTTGTCTTTGCATATTGATTTCCTTCAATCACTGCCTCAGCAAATGCTCTTGTAATAATTTCTATTGATTTTACTGCGTCATCATTAGCCGGTATCGGATAGTCAATAACTTCCGGATCACAGTTTGTGTCAACGATAGCATAAATCGGAATGTTAAGTTTTCTTGCTTCATCAATCGCAATGTGCTCTTTCTTGATATCAACAAGGAAAAGTGCACCGGGAAGCTTTGTCATCGTGGATATACCATTCAGTACTTTTTCAAGTTTCTCTTTCTCGCGCATCATTATCAGTCTTTCTTTCTTGACAAATTTATCCATCGAACCGTCATTTTCCATCTTCTGTAAAGTAGTGAGCTTCTTAATACTCTTTCTTACAGTGTTGAAATTAGTTAACATACCGCCTAACCATCTTTCAGAAACATAGAATGAATCACATCTTTCTGCCTGTTCCTTGATGATTGCTTTTGCTTGTTTTTTTGTACCAACAAAAAGGATTTTCTTTCCTTCCGTTGCAATTTTAGAAACTGCATTACATGCTTCATCGATTAAGTTTGTGGTTTTCTTTAAATCAATGATGTGAATACCGTTTCTTTCCATAAAGATGTATTTTCTCATCTTTGGATTCCACCTTCTG
>CAIUQV010000037.1 GCA_903901375.1 uncultured Ignavibacteriota bacterium | reverse complement strand
AGCTATGCGTCTTGTCCGTTGTTTGTTATCGAAATCTATGAAAACTATCTGTTGCCAGGTCCCGAGTGTCATTTCGGAATTTGATATCGGTATCGTAAGACTTGTTTTAATGATTGCAGAACGAAGATGGGAATGGCCATTTCCGTCACCCCATGTCTCATTGTGGCTGTAATTCTGGTAAGTTGGAATGAGTTTTTCCATAAGCTGAGGGAGGTCCTTTATTAAACCGGGTTCATACTCAAGTGTTGTTATACCCGTTGTTGAACCAATTGCAAATACTGTTACTATCCCGTTCTTAATCTTTGATTTGTATATAATTTCTTCAACATCTTCTGTTACATTGAATATGCGGCAGCCTGCGTCAGATGATTTTATTATTTCTTCAAAGTAAGTTGACATAAATTATATTTTTATTGCTACAATATCTTTCTTTTCTCTGAGATAGTACAAATAGTCATCCTTGCAGAAGAAATTATCGGGTACGTTGAAACTCGAACTGTTATTCAAAATGTCCTCATAAATTTTATTCCGTGATTCAACTTCGTATATACAGAATATATTTTTGTAGTATTTTCTCGTCAGATCTTTTATGTTTACATCTGCAGGTACATAATAGTTGAAAAACAGTTTCCCGTTCTTTTCTATGTATTCAATTTCTCCTTCGGTATTTTTGACATTCTCACTTATTATTTCGGCAACTTCACTATCAGGTGTAAATTGTGATACAGGTTTCGGATAATTGTAATATTCTGTGTAAAGGTCTTCATCAGTTTTTCTCTTCATGTCGATGATATCATTGTATTCTTCATCAGGAATCATTCGTATCACTTTTCCGTCTGCTTTATTTATTTCTGCGAGGTCAGCTTTTTCAAATTTTGTTTTTATACCGAATAGCCTGTCTTCAGTTGAAAAGAAGTACTGGTATTCTTCGTTTTCCCAAAGCTTTCTGCCTGTTCTGATGTCCAGTGCAATGATGTTTTTGTGGTAGGGGAGTTCGGGTTTTTCAAATCTGTGAAGATAAAGTATCTCAGACGTAGCACCTTCAGTTGATATCCAGTAGTTTCCTTCTTCTAACATAAAGTCTTTGATGAATTTCTTTCCGGTTTTAATCTCTATCGAAAACAGATACAGAATTTTATTTTCTAGATCTCTTGTCTCGCCTGCAATAAAATCTTTTCCCCCAAAGATGAATTTCCATAGATTTCCTTTCTGATTGAAAACCCATTCTGGCTTTATATTCCCTTTATTTCTATCGAATAGTTTCATTGTAAATTCCTATAAAATTTAATCCTTCTAATACTAAATATGGTTCGAATATGTCTATCCCTGTTTCGTGATTTTTTATCAAATCAAGCCCTCCGCCTGTAGCCACAACATATAGTTCTTTAAATAGATTTTTGTATTCTTCTATCGCTTTCTTTACGAATAATACTTGCTGAAAGATTAGTCCTGAAATAATCGCACTATCGGTATCTTTATTAATAAGTCTGATGTCTTTATTAAGTGTAACATCGGGAAGTGT
>CAIUQV010000036.1 GCA_903901375.1 uncultured Ignavibacteriota bacterium | reverse complement strand
GTACTAATTGCGTTTGGAATGATATTCCCGAACAGGTTGATTTACATTTACTTTATGCTTCCGATAAAAGCGAAATACCTTGTTGTAATATACATATTAATTGAAGTATTCGCGGTAGCCTCACAGTCGCAGTCCGGGATTGCTCATATGGCACATTTAGGCGGAGGTGTTGTTGGGTTTCTTTATGTGTATTTTATTCTTAACAAAGGGAAGCCATTTCAGTTCAGGGATTCCAGTGGTTCATCGGGTGTGTTTGACGGATTTAAAGATATGTTTGATAAAAAGAAAGACGATACTCCGAATTATAAGCAACCTGCAAATATATATGATGCCAACTTTGAAGACTTAACAAAGAGCAAGTATGAAGATGATTTAAAGCGCAGCGAGAAAGAAACACAGGAAAAGATAGACGCAATACTTGACAAGCTAAGTGCGAGCGGGTATCAGAGTCTGACGGATGAAGAGAAAAGAATATTATTTCAGGAGAGTAAAAGATTAAGATGATTTTGCAGAAGCCTGTTTACAAGAGATTCAAGACAAGAGTTGTTAACATAGGTGATTTACCGCTTGGTGGAGATAATCCAATCCGTTTACAGTCAATGACTACAACAGACACGATGGATACTCTTGCAACAGTAGAACAGTCAATAAGGATAATAGAGGCGGGAGGTGAATACGTAAGGATTACAGCTCCAAGTATAAAAGAAGCAAACAATCTTCTTGAGATAAAGAATGAATTACATAAAAGAGGTTACAAAAATCCACTTATTGCTGATATACATTTCACACCTAATGCCGCTGAAATAGCAGCACGAATCGTTGAGAAGGTGAGAGTAAATCCCGGTAACTATGCAGACAAGAAGAAGTTTGAGACGATTGAATATACAGAAAGCGAATATTCCGGAGAGCTTGAAAGAATAAGAGATAAGTTTATTCCTTTGGTTAAAATCTGCAAGGAATACGGGACTGCAATGCGCATAGGAACAAACCACGGTTCACTTTCCGACAGGATAATGAGCAGATTTGGTGATACTCCCGAGGGAATGGTGGAATCTGCGATGGAATTTCTAAGAATCTGTGAAGGCGAGAACTATTACAATGTAGTACTATCGATGAAGTCGAGTAATCCTCAGGTAATGGTTCAGGCATACAGAATGCTGGTTAAACAGATGATGAAGGAGAACATGAACTATCCACTGCATCTTGGAGTGACTGAAGCAGGTGACGGTGAAGACGGACGTATAAAATCCTCACTTGGTATAGGTACATTGCTTGAGGAAGGACTTGGGGATACTGTCAGAGTTTCGCTAACTGAAGAACCCGAATACGAAATACCTGTTTGTAAAACACTTGTTGAAAGATACAGTAATTACTCTAAATCATTATCAGACACTATAGAGTTTTCAGAAATTATTAATCCTTTTTCGTATTCCAGGCGAAACAGTAATACAGTAATCAATACCAGTGGTAAGAATGTACCTGTTGTTGTGCTAACTGCTACCGACGATATTATAGAATCACACGAAGCACTTCGCGAAACGGGATATTATTACAGTGAAAATCTTGATAAGTGGAGTATAGGTGATATGGCTCCTGATTATTTATATCTTGGCTCAAAGAATATTAACTATAATCTTCCCGGTACATTAAAGAAGATATTCGATTACGGTTTCTGGTGTCAGTTTGAAAACCAATCGGGTTCTTTTCCGATGCTAAATGAAACGGAATATCTTTCACTTGATGATTTAAGCTTTGCTAAATTTCTTGAAATTAGTACTGATAGTCTGACGGATAAAATTCTTGATAAGATAGGTAAGGATAAGAACCTGATAATTGTAATTAAATCAGATGATTTTCTATCGTATAAAAACGTCAGAAACTTTGCCGAGAAATTGATATCGGATAAACTTGACTGTCCTGTTATTATAAAACGCAGCTACGGAGATTTATCAGAGGATAAGTTTCTTGTTTATCCTGCAACGGATGCCGGAGGGCTGTTGATAGATGGAATTGGCGACGGTATCTGGCTTGAAGCGAACGATGTATCGAGGAAAGTCGTAAACAGTGTTTCGTTTGGAATACTTCAGGCATCAAGAACAAGGATTTCCAAAACCGAATACATTTCCTGTCCTTCCTGTGGCAGGACACTTTTCGACTTACAGGAAACTACTGCAAAGGTGAGGGAGAAAACAAGCCACCTAAAAGGGTTGAAGATTGCTATTATGGGTTGTATAGTGAACGGACCGGGTGAAATGGCAGATGCTGATTACGGATATGTAGGAAGCGGCCCCGGAAAAATAACACTGTACAAAGGGAAAGAAGTAATCAGAAGAAGCATCAATTCTGAAGTTGCTGTTGAAGAGCTTATAAACCTTATAAAAGAAAACAACGACTGGGTTAATCCGGAATAACAATACATTTATTATGAAAGCTTTAATAGTACACGCACATCCAGAAGAAAAGTCATTTTGTTCAGCACTTAAGAACGAAGCGGATGAGTTCTTTTCTTCAAATGGTAATGAAGTGATGGTATCTGATCTTTATAAGATGGGGTTCAACCCTGTTGGCGGCAAAGATGATTTTAAGGAAGCGGGAAATACGGAGTACTTCAAGTATCAGCTTGAACAGGTAAACGCATTCACAAAAGATTTATTCACGGATGACATTAAATCTGAAATGGAAAAGTTGCTTTGGGCGGATGTTGTAATATTTAATTTTCCCCTCTGGTGGTTTTCGATTCCTGCTATCATGAAGGGATGGGTAGACCGTGTATTTGCGATGGGTTTCTGCTATGGTGCCGGAAAAGGTGTTTATGAAAAAGGAACATACAGGGAAAAGATATCTTTTCTATGTCTCACTACAGGAGGTCCAGAGCAATCATATCAGGAGGGTGTGTTCAATGGAGACATTAATAAAATTCTGTTCCATATTAATCATGGAATGCTTCACTTCGTCGGAATGAAAGTTCTGCCGCAGTTTGTTTGTTATGGAGCGGCGAGAATAACCGAGGAAGAAAGAAAGTCGAAGCTTGAAGAATACAGAACATACCTCAGTAACTTAGATAAAATCAAACCGATTTACGAATAATAAAAAAGGGCTGCCACTTTCGTGACAGCCCTTTATAATTTAATAAACTTCTTACTTTATTACAGACATTCTCTTCACATCTGAGAAACCGTTTACTTCCATCTTATAGAAATAAACACCCGATGATAAATTCTTTGCATCGAATTTGTAATTATAATTTCCTGGTTTCATTTCCTGTGAAATGAGAGTTGCAACTTCTCTACCGAGAATATCAAAAACTTTGATATTAACGAATCCGGCTTTTGATATTGTAAAGCTAATGTTTGTAGTCGGATTGAACGGATTCGGATAATTCTGAGATAAACTGTAAGTTGCAGGGGTTTGTGTTCCGTTGTTTCCTGTTCTTGTGAGCAAGAATCTGTTCCAGTAAACTTTTCTTCCTGCTACACTTCCACCGACCCATGCTGCGCCGACGTCAACTCCGCCGAGTTCAATAATAACAGGTTTGTAGTTTTTCGAAGACCAGTTTGGATAAAACTGTGATATCTGTGTTAATCCTGTAAACACTCCCGGATTTGGAGTTGAAGTGAATTTATACATTAACTTATCAGTGCTGTTTGTAGGATTGCCTGATTGTAAGCTATCGCTGTAGTAAATAAAGTCACAGTATCTTGTTGATGTTCCGCTTATTCCCAGGCTGAAATAATATTCATCAACATTAGGATTTCCTGCGGCAAGGAACTGGGTGCCATAAGTGGTTCCGTTATCCGTGCTTGTTCTGCAGTAAATATCGATGCCACCGGTTGAACCTTCAGTATAATAAATCCATACAGTACTGTTTGCGGCAACAACATCGAATTCTGTATGAAGAGCATTTGAGTCGACAATATTCTGGAAACCGGCCGAAGCTAATGTTCCCGGAGCAGATTCCCGATATCTGCAAACCCTAATAATTGATTTTTCAAGAACGGGATTAAGGTAAGCTCTGTATGTAGCGAACATTGTATCAGATGTTGCAGAGAAACTCATTTTTACGTTCTTACATCCTGCCTGAACATAACCTGAAGTTATGTATGACCAGCCAAAGTCAGTTGAACCATATCGTCTTAACCCGCCTGATTCTGTTGTAATCCAAAGGTATACAGAGCCGGTAGAACTTTTTACAACGTCGAAATCGTTAACGTTAGTCGAGTCGAATTGTTTAACAGAATTTGTATTGATGTTCCATCTGTAAACCGATAGACCGAACTGAAGCCATACGAACACTGAGTCGTTAGAACTTGCGAGCATTTTAAGGCGCGGGAAATTGACTCTGTTGGTAATTGAATTTCCGTGGGTAGTCCATGTATTTCCCCCGTCTGTTGATTTACGCACAATCAATCCGGATGTTGTAGACAACGTGTCGTTTATTGCGAGATAAATTGTACCGTTTGGAGTAGTAACACCTGAAATTGGACCAATAGGTTCGGTGTTTAAAATTAAAGCATTTGTGCCCCAGTCTCCGCCACTGCTTGGATTAGGCTGAAGGCCTGTTCCGACTTTTATATCCTGAGAATACAGGAACATCGGTACGATTATTACAAATAATAAAGTAATAATAAATTTTCTCATTTAGATATCCTCTTTATTTAGTTAATTGATAATATTTGTAAACAATAAGTATATTAAATTTCACATATAAAGTTAATATAATCAAGTCTATATTTTGCAGTAGTAAATCTTAAAAATGCACTTATTCTTAAGCTCAAAATGTTTAAATTTGTCTCTTCATTAAATTAAAAGTTATATGGCAAAGACAGATATTACGGAAAAAGTTGTTTCTCTTGCAAAGCGTCGCGGCTTTGTGTTTCAGTCATCTGAAATTTATGGCGGATTAAACGGATGCTGGGACTACGGTCCGCTGGGAGTTGAAATGCTCAATAACATCAAACAGTCGTGGTGGAAAGAAATGACTTACCGTGAGAATGTGGAAGGGATTGATGCTTCAATTCTTATGCATCCGCGCGTATGGGAGGCATCCGGACACGTTGAGAATTTTACTGACCCTATGGTTGACTGCAAAGAATGTAAAGGACGTTTTCGTGCTGACCTGCTTGAAGAGACTGATTGCGGCAACAAGGGATACAAAGGCCGCAAAGCAAGTAAGTGCCATCAGGAAGGAAAGTTTACCGAGGCAAGAAATTTTAATTTAATGTTTAAGACATTCGTGGGTCCGCTTG
>CAIUQV010000035.1 GCA_903901375.1 uncultured Ignavibacteriota bacterium | reverse complement strand
CGCTTGCTGAAGAAGGAGCATTGATAAAGAAAGCAGAAAACATTGCAGTCTGGATTTCACAGGATGAAAGAAAGATTCCGGTGCAGGTAAAACTTGATATAATTGTAGGGTCAGTAAAGGCTGAATTAACTTCTTACAAAAATCTGGCAGGTCCATTGAACTCAAAGAAATAATGAAAGTTTCGGAAATATTTTATTCTATACAGGGAGAAGGGAAGCGCTCGGGCGTCCCTTCTTTTTTTATAAGGGCTAATAACTGCAACCTCAGATGTATGTTCACAAGCACAAATCTATGCGATACTCCATACACAAGCTGGACGCCTGATGATGAGAAGAATATCGGTGAAATGTCAGTTGAACAGATTATCAGAGAATACAAGAGACACAAAGTAAGGGATGTGGTAATTACCGGCGGCGAACCAACCATTCAGGCAGAAGAGCTTATTTTTCTTTGCAAAGAACTGAAATCCTTAAATGCTTACATCACAATCGAAACTAACGGAACGTTGTTCGGTGACTTTGTGAATTACGTAGATTTGTTAAGCATTAGTCCGAAACTTTCCTCATCGATTCCATATAATACTAAATTTGAGAAAATGCATACTGTAAATAGAATTAACTCAGAAGCATTGATTAAGTTTAATGAATTAAATCAGATAGGTAAATTCGATATTCAGTGGAAATTTGTTTTCTGCAATGATAATGATATCGCTGAAATAAAAGAAATTCAGGATGTTGCCGGTTTTCCGGATAATAAAATATATTTAATGCCGGAGGGTATTAATGAAAGTGATTTAAACCTGAGACGCAGTCTCACTGTTGAAATGTGTAAAAAGTACGGGTATAATTATACAGACCGTTTACACATTATTATATGGGGTGGTAAAAGGGGAGTTTAGAACTTCGTTTTTTATTAAGTCAACGGATAAATTTTTGTCAGCGTCTTATGGTTTGTAGAATTGAAACTTATTTCCTAAATTCATAATTTACAACTTATTGATAAAGAATATTTAAAACGGGGAAAACTAAACTAATCAGATTATAATAAATTATATACCTCTAATTAAATTAAAGAATTATGTCAGAACAAAAGAAATTTGTTCCATTCGTATCGGCTGAGACTAATCTGGCGGAATTTACTATCCGCGGATTGATTATCGGTCTGATACTGGCAGTCGTTCTTGGTGCAGCAAATGCTTATTTAGGATTGAAAGCTGGTATGACTATTGCCGCTACATATCCTGCTGCTGTTCTTGGAATGGCAATTTTAAAAGTTTTCAAGGGCAACATACTTGAAGAGAACTTTGTCAGAACTGTCGGTTCTATCGGTGAATCTGTTGCTGCCGGTGCTATATTTACCCTTCCTGCATTCTTTATTGCGGGTATCTGGGATCCAAAAAATATTACCGGTGCAAACTATGCTACTGCAACTGCAATCTTGATTGCAGGCGGTGTTCTTGGTATTATGTTCGTTGCTTTGTTAAGAAGGGTTATGGTTGAAGATCAGGATTTATTATTCCCTGAATCTACAGCCGCAGCTGAAATTCACAAATCAGGACAGGGTGGCGGCGGAGGTTCAAAGTTCCTTTTTGGAGCAATGGGTCTTGGTGCAGTCATTCAGTTCTTAGGACAGATTAATTTCTTTGCAGCAAGCTGGGAAAAATTCTATGGCTTCTTCGAAAAAGTTAAGATTCCCGGAACTAACATTAACGCACAGGGCGGTATGCTTATCAGTTCGCCTGGTATCAGTCCTGCATATATGGGTGTCGGTTATATTATCGGTCCCAAATATGCATCCCTTAACTTCAGCGGTGGTTTATTAGCATGGGGTTTGCTTACACCAATAATTTATTATTTCATAGCTCCATACATTACAGCTGCTCCTTTCCTTCAGGAATGGGCTGCTATGTCGGGTAAAAGTATAGAAGTTCTCTCAGACCAGGGATTCCAGATGAATCAGGTCTGGAGATT
>CAIUQV010000034.1 GCA_903901375.1 uncultured Ignavibacteriota bacterium | reverse complement strand
TTCTTTAAGTCAAGCAAACCTGTTATCCCAGCCGCTATACCTTCAAAGGAAACGAAGAAAGTAATTAATAAGGATAAGGATAAAAAGCACAAGACAGAAGCAGATTATGAAAAGAAGAAGAAGAAATTCGGCAAAGGTATAAAAGGTAAAGATATTTCCCAGAAGGAAATTGATGATGCAATCAGAGAAACGATGGCAAAGATTGAAGATGACAGCGGAGCATCTGCAAGAAGTATCGCAAGAAAGAAGAAGAAGAAAGAAAGACTTGAACAGGAAAAGATTAATATTGCAATTCAGGAACAGCGTAAGAATATATTAACGGTCACAGAATTCGTTTCTACTATGGAACTTGCCACTATTATGGGAGTTGCTGTAACTGAAATTATTAAAAAATGTCTTGACCTTGGTATGATGGTCTCTATTAATCAGAGACTCGAAAAGGATTTACTCCAGTTATTGGCAGAAGAGTTTGGGTATAAGATTGAGTTTCAGTCTGAGTATGAAGAGGATTTACTTAAAGATACAGATGATGATGAAAGTACTTTAGTCGAAAGACCTCCAGTTGTGACAGTAATGGGTCACGTAGACCATGGTAAAACTTCTCTGCTCGATTATGTTAGAAAAGCAAATGTGGTTGCAGGTGAGGCTGGTGGTATTACTCAGCATATTGGTGCTTATAAAGTAAAGCTTGATAATGGAAAACATATAACATTCCTCGATACTCCGGGTCACGAAGCATTTACAGCTATGCGTGCACGCGGCGGACAGGCTGCTGATATTGTTGTGCTTGTTGTAGCTGCTGATGATAGTGTGATGCCGCAGACTGTTGAAGCTATTAATCATGCTCTTGCCGCGGGTGTTCCAATCGTAATCGCAATAAATAAAGTTGATAAACCTGAAGCTAACGTTGAAAGAATTAAATCTCAGCTTGCAGAAAGAAATATTCTTGTAGAAGAATGGGGCGGTAAGTATCAGTCTGTAGAAATTTCCGCAAAGAAAGGTATGAATATTGATACACTTCTGGATAAAATACTTCTTGAATCGGAAATGCTGGCTTTGAAAGCTAACCCTCATAGGGATGCAAGAGGCGTGGTTCTTGAATCAAGACTTGATAAAGGAAGAGGTTCTGTTGCTACTGTGCTTGTAACAAAAGGAACACTTAAGGTTGGCGATAATTTTGTTGCAGGTATATTTGCCGGAAGAGTGCGAGCTATGTTTGATGAAAGAGATAAAAGACTTGAAGAAGCAGGTCCTTCAACACCTGTTCAGATTATCGGATTCGAAGGTCTGCCCCAGGCAGGTGATGCAGTTGTAGTTTTGAAATCTGATATTGAAGCAAGACAGATAGCTTTAAAGAGACAGCAGTTAAAACGTGAACAGGATATGAGGCAGATTAAACATACGACTCTTGAAGATATCACTAATCAGATTAAAGAAGGTAAATCTGTTGAGCTTAATATTATTCTTAAAACAGACGTTGACGGTTCGGGTGAGGCTTTGGCTGATTCACTCCACAAATTATCCAAACCGGGTACTGCAACTGTGAAGGTTATTCATAAAGCAGTGGGACAGATTACGGAATCAGATGTTCTGCTTGCAGAAGCTTCAAGCGCTGTTATTATCGGTTTCAATGTCAGGCCAAACCTTAATGCAAGAAAACTTGCTGAAAAGAGCAGTGTGGAAATAAGATTACACAGTATTATTTATAATGCACTCGATGAAGTGAAACTTGTTCTTGAAGGATTACTTGCTCCTGAAGTTAATGAAGAAATTACCGCTACTATAGATGTCAGACAGGTATTCAAGGTTCCAAAGATTGGTAATATTGCCGGCTGTTACGTACAGGACGGTAAGATTGTCAGGAATCATAAAGTAAGATTAATCAGGGACGGACTTGAAATTTACAACGGAACTATATCTTCGCTTAAAAGGATTAAGGACGATGTAAGGGAAGTTGAATCAGGTTATGAATGCGGAATTGGTCTTGAAAATTACAGTGATATTAAAGTTGGTGACGTAATTGAAGGTTACAAACTTATTGAAACAAAGAGAAAACTGGAGTCTGTTTAATAAATGTCTATTCGAACAGAAAAAGTAGCAGAAGAAATCAAACATAGAATGAACTCAGCTATGTCAAGGGATATTATGGACCTTCATGCAGGGCTGATTACAGTTTCCAGAGTCATTATGTCTCCTGACCTCAAGCTTGCCAAGATTTACGTCTCATTTCTTGGAAATAAAGAACCTGTTGAGATTCTGATAGAAAGAATCAATGACCGTAAAAAGCATATAAGGTTTCTGCTTGGTAAACAATTGTCTTTGAAGTATGTTCCTGAAATTATATTTTACTACGATGATACGATGGAATATGCTGATAAGATAAACAAGCTTCTTAATGAAGTTAAAAAGAATGATTCTAAAGAATCAGGGGAGCTTAATTAACTCTGAGTTAATTTCGTTATCTTCCATTACTTTAAATTTCATTGTGTCAATTTCTTCTGAACCTGCATCCAGTTCATTCAGACTGTAATTACCTATCCTGAGTCTCCGAAGTGTTTTCAGGTATCCTCCTACTCCAAGTTCGTTTCCATAGTCGTAAGCAAGCGACCTGATATAAGTTCCTTTTGAAACAGTTACAAAGAACTTTATTTCTGTTTCATTAATTCTTTCTATTTCAAATCTTTTTATATTCACTTTCCTTGGCTCAAGAATAAGAGTCCGGCCTTTGCGTGCAAGTTTATAGATTGGTTTGCCGTTTAATTTAATCGCAGAATGCATTGGCGGTATTTGAGAAATTTCTCCGGAGAATTTATCTTTTACTGCATTTAACATTTCATCAGTTATGTGAGAAACACTTTTAAAGTCTGTTTCCTCCGATTCAGTGTCGTATGTAGGTGTTGTTGCCCCTATCCTGAATGTTCCTTCATAATCTTTATCTGCTCCTATCATCTCTGTTATTGTCTTGGTCTTCTTTCCTGTACATATAATCAGTAAACCAGTTGCCCTTGGGTCCAAAGTACCTGAATGACCGACTTTTTTTAGCTTAAATGTCTTTTTAATCTTATTAGTCACCTTTGCAGATGTCCAGTTCAGTGGTTTATCTACAAGTATTACCTTATTGTCATATTTGTTTTCAGCAATTTCCATTTGTAAAAATACCGTAATATTGATATATATATAATGACAATATTTACCTCTTTTCCGGATTCATTCATTATAAAGTTTGAATAAATACCTTATATTCCTTTAAATTAAATTATGATATAATTATACATTGAAAAAAACATCTGAAAGTAATATATTATACGTTTATAGAAAATTACAGAGAGATGGCTGAGTGGTTGAAAGCGGCGGTCTTGAAAACCGTTGTAGCCTTACGGTTACCGGGGGTTCGAATCCCTCTCTCTCTGCTCTTACTTTTATTCCTAAGTCTTTAGATTGTAGCGGATAAGCCTAATAGTTTTAATCCCGGATACTACAGTTTCTTCCATCTGTTACAGATTATTATAATTGTGATAATTTTATCTGTATGTTTTAATTACTTTAAGATTGAAAATGTTTAAGTAATTCTTTAATTTAAGCAAATTTATATATTTATTATTTGATTATTGGGTTATTAGTTGGTTTGATTACTGGATATTTATTGTCCATGCCCCCCTTAGGTCCGACTAACATTCTTGTAATTTCGCAGGGTTTAAGAAACGAAATTAAGTATGGTGTTTTTGTCGGAGCGGGTGCCGGGTTTATGGACATGATATATATAATTATATCCTACGGTGGTTATGCATTAATAAAAGGTTTTATTCCTGATTCCGTTGATATATTCTTTTCAGAAAATGAAATGCTTTTTAAGATTATACTCACTTTCGTTGGTTGCTTAGTAGTTGGTATTTCAGGACTCAAACTGATGAAGACTAAAGTTCCTGATAATAAAGTTAATAATATTTCTACCGGTGTGATTAATAACAAACTTGGCGAAGTGGAAAGCAAAATAGAACATACTAATGAGGATATTTCCAGAATTCTGCATACTGACTTATTAAAAAAAGAAGAAAACAGTTTACTGGGAGGTTTTCTCAAGGGTGCTTTCCTTTGTATATCATCTGTTACTATTCCTGCGTCCTGGTTTGCACTTACAGGGTATATGAAAAGTTATGGCATTATTGATTCGAGATTTATAACCGGCTTTATGTATTCTTTAGGAGTGTTTGCCGGAACAACACTCTGGTTCTGGACACTTGTAAAAGTTATTTCTATCAATACACACAGAGTCAGCCCCAAGGCATTGAGTAAAATTAATATAGTTGTAGGATTTGTGTTAATCTTGTTGAGTTTGTTCTTGTTGTACAAAGCAGTAGACTTCCTTATAGTTCAATGTGTTTAGTTTTAAATTTATATCTAATGAATTTTGAGCAGTTCAGAAAATAAGGATGGACATATTTTAATCTGTCAGCATTGCCTTAAAATTATTGAAAGCAAAGATGAAGAATATTTTTGCATTAGCTGCGGACTTGTTTATCATATCGGATGCTGGGAAAAAGGTAATGGGTGTGCGGTCCTTAGTTGTTCTCAGCGAAATATTCTGCTCAATCCCTTATTCCAGTCTTCCGTTCCGGTCAGAGAACTTTTAATCCATATTGAGTATCTTTTTAACGTAAGGAAATTTGCGGATGCAATCAACGAATGCAGCAGGATATTAAGCGTAGATAAAAATAACATTGAGGCTAAAGTATTCTATAACAGAGCAGTCTCAATGCTAAATGTTAAAATGAAGATATATGAAAGTGCAGAAGAGAGCTTTAAGAAAAAAGAATTCAGAGCAGCTTCGATGTTCTATAAAGATTATCTTAAGTATTGTGATAATGAAGAAGCAGAGTTTATTAATTCTAAAATTACTTATTTAAACGAATTACTTCCCGTAATAAAAAGGAAAAGATATATCCTGAATTCTATTTATTCTTTTATCGTATTACTGATAGTTCTTTCATTATCCTTTCTTGCTTACAGGTTTATATACCTTAAAGAGAATAATGAGTTTGCAGAAATTGAAGTCCAGGATAATCTTAAAGATGTGAAAATACTCGAAAGCCAGATTTCAAAATATGAAAAGTTCATTATTAAATACCCAGACGGAAAGTTAAAGCAAGATGCTGCAGATAAGATAGGAAAATTGTCGGCGCAAATGGCATTATTGTTGTGCGAAAACGACTGGAGAACTTCATTGATTTATCTAAGAAAACTGGATTCAAAAGAAAATCCTCTGACTTTTAAAGATATTTACAGTAAAATACTGTCAAATGCACATAAAGAATATTCCGTCCTGATAGACGAAGCAAAAGAACTTGACGGAAAAAGAAAATTTAATGAAGCAAAAGATAAACTCGAAAAATCTGCAGCATTACTTAATAATTTCTCATCAACAGAATTTGATAAGGAAAAACAGTTATTGTATGACTCAAAGAATCTGTTAAATAAGAAGTTAGGGCTGGTAATAAAGGCAAAAGACATTGATAAGGAAATATTGAGTAAAACCGAAGAATTAAAAAGACTTGAACCGGAACTGGATACGAAAAACATTGTTCAGATAATGGGAAAGGTGATGAAGAAATCAGACGGCTATTTCATTATAAAGTCATTTGAGGATAAGAAACTTTATGCTCTTAAATCCAATAATAATGGCTATGAAATTGGCGAAGAGGTAATTTTCAGCGGTACAAAAAAGGGTAAAGTTGACGTAAAAGATGACGCCGGTAATATGATGGTTCTGCCGGTAATAATAGATTATTCTTCAGGACAGAATTACTCAGGTACAGACAATAAGGAAAATATAATACAGAGACTGAATTTACTTAAAGGTCAGAAAGAAAAAATAGACAGTTTGCTCAAAATCGGCATATAGGCAAAATTTAAGAGAATAAAGATTTTACAGAAAATCCTTAAAATATATGTTGATTTATTCGTTTATTTTCTCTAAATTTACCATTTGTAGAAAATCCGGGTAGGTAGCGAAGTGGTTAAACGCATCAGACTGTAAATCTGACGACTGATGTCTTCGGAGGTTCGAATCCTTCC
>CAIUQV010000033.1 GCA_903901375.1 uncultured Ignavibacteriota bacterium | reverse complement strand
TATGAAATAGCAGAAGAAATTCTGATAAATCGTAACAGGTCTATGACAGGTGTTATCGTCACTAAAGGAAAATTAGGCGTTAGCGGATTTACAAGAAAAGAAAAATCTTTCGGAAATGAAAAGTTTTTTGACCTGGACAGGCTGGACGTTCAGGCAGTCGAAAATCCGCATTTTCTTGATACTACAGGCTGCGGAGATGTTTTTGCCGCATCTTTTACTGTCGACTTTTCCAAAACGAAAGATTTAAAAAAGGCGCTTCATTATGCTACCCGCATTGCTTCATATAAAACATCCGTTTCTGGAATATATGAATTACACAAGCTCAAATAGTATTCGTCAATGAAGAAAGGAAAAATCTTAATTACCGGCTCTAACGGATTACTCGGACAGGCAGTTACTGCAATCTTTACACGGGAATCTGATTTTGAACTTATTCTTACTTCCGTAGAAGATAAATCATTTATGGGTTTTGAGTCAAATTACAGGCAGCTGGATATAACTTCAAAAGAGCAGGTAAAAGCAGCGGTTGCGGCTCATCAGCCCGATGTTATTTTAAACTGTGCTGCATTCACAGACGTGGATAAATGCGAAACAGAAAGAGAGCTGTGCTGGAAATTAAACGTAGATGCCGTAAAAAACCTGATCATTGCCGCCCGTCCACATAATATTAAACTCGTTCATATTTCTACAGATTACATCTTCGACGGTAAAAACGGTCCATACGATGAAGAAGCAATTCCGAACCCAATTTCTTTTTATGGTCGTTCTAAGCTTGCTGCAGAGAATGCAATATTCGCAAGCGGAATAAACGCTGCCATAATCAGAACAATGGTTCTTTTCGGAGTCGGACACAATGTTAAGCCAAATTTTGCAGTCTGGCTTATTAATAAATTATCCGCTAAGGAAAAAATCAATATCGTTGACGACCAGATTGGAAACAGTACAATCGTTGATAATCTTGCCTTCGGTATATTAAAAGTAATAGAATCTGAACGATCCGGAGTTTTCAACATTGCAGGGAAAGATATTGAATCAAGACTTGAGTTTACGCATAAACTATGCGATGTTTTTGGTTTCGATAAAGGTTTAATAAATATCATTAAAACAGCATCTCTCAACCAGCCTGCTCCGCGTCCGCTGAATTCAGGTCTTGTTACACTGAAAGTTCAGTCGGAATTACAGTTTAAACCGTTTGATACTATGGAAGCTTTACAACTTTTAAAATTTCAATTAGGACATTAATTAATTTACTTATATGCTTGATATTAAACTTATCAGAGAAAACCCTGATTATGTAAAAGAAAAACTTCAGCTCAGAAACGAAGACAGCAGCGTGATACTTAAAATTCAGGAAATTGATTCAAAACGACTCGAGATTATTAAAAAAGCAGAAACTCTAAAAGAAATCAGAAATAAAGTTTCTGATGAAATCGGTGCGATGAAGAAGAACAAAGTAAATGCAGACGAAAAGATTACTGAAATGAAAAAAGTATCTGATGAAATAAAAGAACTGGATGTTGAACTTCGTAACGTTGAAAAAGATATTGAAAACCTGTTATACTATATTCCTGCTTTACCTGCAGACGGTATCCCTTATGGAAAATCAGCCGACGAGAATGTTGAAGTTAAAGTTTGGGGCGAAAAGAAGAAGTTTGATTTTAAAGTTAAAGACCATATAGAGTTAACCAAAAAGCTCGATATCCTTGATTTTGAAAGAGGCACTAAAATATCGGGAAGCGGATTTCCTTTGTACAAAGGCAAAGGGGCAACACTCGAACGCTCGCTCATAAACTTTATGCTGGATACTCACATCACAAAAGGTTACAGAGAAGTGTTAACTCCGATACTCGTTAACCGTGCGTCTATGGAAGCTGCGGAGAAGGTTCCGAAATTCGAAGAAGATATGTATCATATGAACGAAGATGACCTTTTCGCAATTCCTACTGCCGAAGTTCCTATTGTTAACATTCATCGTGACGAAATACTTAAAGAAGACGAGCTCCCCGTTAAGTACTGTGGTTTTACAAACTGTTTCAGAAGAGAAGCAGGGTCTTATGGTAAAGATACCAAAGGCTTTTTAAGGGTTCATCAGTTTAATAAAGTTGAGTTAATAAATTTTTGTACTCCGGAATCTTCATACGAAGAGATGGAGAAAATGCTTTTGGATGCCTGTGCCATTCTTGAAGCCTTGAATGTTCATTACAGGATCATTGAACTTTGTACTGGCGATATCGGATTCTCTGCGAGTAAATGTTATGATATTGAAGTTTGGTCTTATGCCGAAGATAAATGGCTTGAAGCTTCTTCCGTTAGTAACTGCACAGATTTCCAGAGTAGGCGAGCAAAAGTAAGATATAAGAAGGTTCTTGAAAACGGAAAAACAAAAACTGAACTGCTGCACATACTTAATGGTTCTGGTCTTGCTACTTCAAGACTTATGGTTGCTATGCTGGAAGCTAATCAGACTAAAGACGGAAATATTGTCGTTCCCGAAGTTTTGAGAAAATACACTGGTTTCGATATTATCTGATAAAGTTTGTTCTTAATAAAAAACGCTGTTACATTTTATTGTAACAGCGTTTTTGCTTTTAAACTTATTTGTTTATTTTAAAAACACTCCCTGGTCTACTAGTGTTTTCGCTAATGATTTTGAAAATGATTTTGTGAAATCACCTACGGAAGTCGGGTTTACTGTTTGGGATAACAATGAATAAATCAGTTCATTCTTCTGTAAATCGTATACACTGCTTTCAATATAGACATCGGTGTTTGTTACGTAATACCCCGGCGTGTAAACCGTATTATAACTCATAAAATAATAGTTGTAATAGGGTGTATAAAAATTTGTCGGAACGTATGCTGGTGATCCCGGTACGTATTTCTGCTCGCTCTTAACGTCTTTAAGCTTCAAAACCAGCACTCCGTCTGCGTTCAGGTCCTTCAGTTTAGATTTTATGGATTCTTCTGCATCTTTCTGGTTATCTACTTTACCGTCATTGTCTTTATCAAATTCACCGTACGGAAAAATAGTGTACGAAACCATTGCATTAACTCCGTTAGCAGTTAATTCTTTGGCTATAGCATCTTCTACGAGGCGTCTTCCGACTCTGTCATCCTTGGCTATAGCAAGCACAACTACTTTCGAAAACTTCTTGCCTGTAAATCCCTGTTTTTCCCATGTATCTGTAATGTAAGTCATAGAACCGCAGGAATACAAAATCGAAGACAATAGGAGTGTTACAACAAACAGTGTAATTCTTTTCATAACTTTTAAATTTTAGTTTTTAAAAACGAATTAATTAAATTTCTTTTTGGCAATCATCACCGCACCCACTATGGCTGCGAGTAATAACATACCTGCTGCAAGTACGTGAAAAGAGTAAGTCGTGAACAGTGTTCTGCCCAGACTTTCAGCCGTTCCGATTTTCTCCGCAGCTTCGCTCATTTGTTTTCCCTGAAATCCAAGATAAAAAGAAGTCCCCAATAGTAACGCTAATAGAATGGAAATTAATATTGCAGTAATTTTCTTAAAAGAATATTCTGTCGGATTTTTGTTCTCTTTTAAGTTCAATAACATTATGACAAAAAGGAACAGTACCATAATAGCACCCATATAAACAAGTACTTGTATGATGGCAATAAACTGTGCCTTTAATAGTAAATAGATAACCGCTACAGTAAAAAAATTAAGTATAAGGAATATTGCGCTGATTACCGGATTCTTTCTGGTCACCATTAATAGTGCGGATACAACAGCCGTTATTCCAAACACAAAAAATATTATCGTTTCTATGTTCATCAATGTTATTTATTAATCAAATATAAGATTTATATTATCAAATTGTAATTCAAAACTCTTCTCTTTCAATCATAAGTATCTGGTTCTGTGGCACTATGAAGTACTTTTCATCTTTATAAACTACTTCTATCGAACCTTTTTGAAGAAATACAGCAAGGTCTCCTTCCTTCACCTGTAATGGTATGTACTTTACCTTTTCATCAGTTGCCTTCCAGGATTCGTCTATGTCTTCCGATGCCTGTGCCAGCGGATATCCCGGTCCCGCCTTCATTACGTACCCGGACTGTACTATTTCCTTCTCCTGTACACCCGGAGGTAGATAAAGCCCGGTCTTTGTTTTATCAGATAATGATTTTGGCTTAATGAGAACCCTGTCTCCTACTATTATTAAATTCCTTAATTTATTTTCAGCTGTATCCATATTTCTTTATTTTTGTAAATTTACACAGACTCAATTTAAGAGAAAATGCTAATCAATAAAGTTATCTCTGAAGTATTTTTATCTCGTTGCTGTATTTCTTCCCGTCTTTAGTAACGAATTCACATTCCAGAGTACTCTTTTCAAAAAACTCTTCTGCTGTTTTCTCAAAATACATTTTTGATGAATTGGGTAAAACATCCACTCCTTTTATGAACATTGTTGTTTCCTCTTTTTGATTTCTGTTCAGCAGTGTTAGTTTTCCGTACACCTCTTCCCTTCTGTCGTTAACAATGTAAACTCTTATCATACCTTTTTCTTCAACGGGTATTATAAGTATATCGTTATATAATTTTTTTACCTCATTCAGAGATGGCTTAGGGTTTCCATGGTAATCTATCAGTGACCACGATACAACAGGATTACAATCATTAAACTGCCACAGTAAAGTCCCCATGCAATAAGGCTTGGAGAGTCTCTGCGCTTCTATTGCTGTTTTTAAACAAAGCGATTGCAGTGTTTGTGTATTTTTTATAAACTCATTATAGTCATTTGTCTTAAGCCCGTAAATCTCCATATACTTTGTCAGCGTTTCATACCCTGTAGGATGTTTCTGGTGTGTCTTCAGTACTTCTGAAAATAAATATCTGTCTTTTACATCCGTAAATCTGTTTATAGTTGAAGTATCAGGAAATCCCTGAAATCCATACTCACTCATGAATCTCGGTACTTTCTTCTCAAGCGTATCAAACTTTTCCATACCCCACCAAACCCCCCAGTAATGCGAATCCCCCTGCGTCATGCTCTCTTTATGTCCCCATCCGATTTCAGGTGATGTGGAAACATAAGGAACATTTATAAACGAACCCTCAAATACAACAGGAAGTAGCTCCTGAAATATTTTCTTGTACCCTTTCCAGATTTCTTCTTTCTCCTTTTCGTTGTATCCGTTCTGCCACCCCCAGTTGTGCCACCCTTCATCAATTTCATTGTTT
>CAIUQV010000032.1 GCA_903901375.1 uncultured Ignavibacteriota bacterium | reverse complement strand
TTATGTTATTAGAACAAAACAACAACAATGAAAATGAAAAAAACAATTTCCACAGTAATATTACTTTTACTGATAAATCTGGCATATGCGCAAAACCCTAATATCACGCTAACTGACGCATTTCCAAACTTAACTTTTACGAGTGCGCTGCATTTAACACACAGCGGTGACGGGACAAACAGGATATTCGTTGTTCAGCAGAACGGAAAAATTATAGTTTTACCTAATGACTCTAACGCCACAGTTTCACAGACAAAAACATTCCTTGATATATCAAATAAGATTTCATCATCCTCAGGTGAACAGGGTTTACTCGGATTAGCTTTTCATCCGAACTATGCTTCAAACGGATACATTTATGTTAATTATACTGCCCCTTCACCATTAAGGACTGTTATAGCAAGATATAAAGTGAAACCCGCTGACCCTAACAAAATTGATTCACTCAGTGAGTATAAGCTACTGGAAATAAACCAGCCTTTTACAAATCACAACGGCGGCTCTGTAATGTTTGGTATGGACGGTTTTCTTTATATCGGAATGGGTGACGGAGGAAGTTCGGGTGACCCGAATGGAAATGCACAGAACCTGCAAGTACTTCTTGGAAAAATGCTGAGGATTGATATAAATGACACAACTGCAACAAGAAGGTATTTAATTCCAGCAACAAATCCTTTTTACAATAACCCAACTGCAGGCAAAGAAGAAATCTATACATGGGGAATGAGGAATCCATGGAAGTATTCGCAAGACCCTGTAACCGGACTTATTTATTGCGCAGATGTTGGACAAGGAACCTGGGAAGAAATAGACATCATTCAAAACGGGAAAAACTATGGATGGAAAACAATGGAAGGGTTTGTCTGTTACAGTCCATCTACAGGATGCGATACAACAGGTAAGACATTACCGATAAAAGCTTATAACCACAGTGCAGGAGACTGCTCGGTTACAGGAGGTTATGTTTACCGCGGATACAGAAGACCAGAGCTAAGAGGTGCATACATTTATGGTGATTACTGTTCAGGAAGAATCTGGATGCTCAGGTACAATAACGGAATAGTAACCTCTGATTCTTTACTGACTCAAAAATCGATAGCACTCACATCATTCGGAGTTGACCAGTACAATGAGTTGTATATTGTAGCATCGGCGGCATCGGGAAAGATATGGAGATTAAACAAAAGTCCCCTTGCACTTAATGTTGAAGGGAATGAAACGGTGCCGAAAGAATACAATTTAATGCAAAACTATCCGAACCCTTTTAATCCGAGTACGGCGATTAGTTATAATGTACCAAAAGCAGGTTTTGTAAAGCTACAGATATTTGATATAACAGGTAAACAAATAAGAAGTCTCGTTAACACAATACAGCATCCGGGAAGATACGACATAAGTTTTAACGGCAGGGACGATTACGGAAATGTTTTACCAAGTGGTGTTTACTTTTACACATTGAGCGCGGATAATTATTCCGAAACGAAAAAGATGCTGATGCTGAAATAAATAATAAAGCAGT
>CAIUQV010000031.1 GCA_903901375.1 uncultured Ignavibacteriota bacterium | reverse complement strand
TTAAAAATGACGAATAACGAACATCAGGCAGTAAAAAAAACAGGAAATCAACTGCCCACAAATAACCTAAAAGAATATATTGGGATAATCCGCAATAATATTCTCCCTATTGTTCTGATTTTTATTGCGAGTATAATGGTTACATTAGTTTATGTTACTAATGCCATTGATGTTTATAAAACAGTAACAACACTCAAAATTACCAAACCTCAGGGTAGTATCCTGACTACTTCTCTGATACCCGAAGCCGAAAGTTTCTCAAGCGACAGATTTATCTCAAACGAAATTGAAATACTTAAAAGTAATTCAATAAGAGAAAGAGTGGCCGCATCTTTATTAGATTCATTTAAAGTTATTAATGACAGAACCAAGTTCTATTATATTGTCAACAGACAACCCGAGATAAGAGATAATGTTGTTAGTTTAAAAGGATTAACAGGTTTATTAGCTGGTATTGTATCTATTAATCAAAAAAGAGGGCTTGATATAGTTGAAATAGAAGTTCAAAGTCCTTCTAACCACGAGGCTACTTTAATAGCTAACGTTTATGCCAATACTTATCAGAAAATCAGTTTGGATTTTAGTAGACGTGAACTTACGACAATACGTGAATTTCTTGGATTGGAAAAGGATAAGAGATTTAAGGATCTTGCAACATCTGAAGGTGCAATTCAGGATTATCAGCAAAAAGGTGGTATATTATTTCTTGATGACCAGGCAAAAAAGGTCGTTGACGAAATTTCTACTTATCAGGCACAGAAGAATGCTACTGAAGTTGAATTGTATTCCAAGCAAAAAGCCAGTAATGAAATAAGAAATGAACTGGCAAAAGTCGATAAAAGTGTGCTTGATTATATAGATGGTCAGATGAACGAATCCTATTTCACTGAACTTCAAAAGAAAATTGCTGAATTGGAAGTTCAGAGAGATGTTGAGACTGCTGTTCTTAGCGATCCTAAACTTAAAGATAAGGTCAACAAAGAATATCAAAAAAAGATAGACCCCCTGAAGAAAAATCTTGATGATAAAATGAGTATTGTTAAGACAGGTATACTTTCAAATACTCCGCAGGAAAAAAGTCAGTTAGGACAGAAACTCTTTGAAACAGATATTGAAATTATAACGAATAAAGCAAAGTTAAACTCGATAAACAAAGTTATAGCTAAAAATGAAACCGAGTTTAATAAACTTCCAGCTCAAAGTATTGAACTTGCAAGATTAGAACGTGACAGAAAATCTAATGAAAAGCTTTATTTAACTCTTGAAGAGAAATATCAGGAAGCCATTGTTAATGAAAGAGCAAAACTTGGAAACGTAAATGTTATTGATGACGCCTTATTACCGCTGAAACCTGCTAAACCTAACAGACAATTAATTGTTGCAATAGGTGCAATTCTTGGTCTTGCTCTTGGAGTTGGGTTTGCATTCTTAAGGAATTATTTGGATAGGTCAATTAAAACCCCTGAGGAAATTGAGGCCAGAGGTATATCTGTTCTTTCTTGGATACCTTCTATTGAAGAGTTAAGGGAGTTGGGTTCGTCACAATTGGAATTTATTGTGGCAAATAAACCGAATGCCACGGCATCTGAATCTTTTAAAGCTCTAAGAACAAGAGTAAATTATTCGAAGCTCGAATCTGATTTAAAGACAATTCTTATTACAAGTTCTTTACCTTCTGAAGGTAAAACAACTGTAGCATTAAATCTTGCCGGTAGTTTTGCATTTGCTGATAAAAAAGTTCTTTTGCTCGATTGTGACTTAAGAAAACCTAGAGTTCATTCCATCTTTCAAAATGAACGTTATCCTGGGTTAAGTGATTACCTATTTTCTAATGTAAAATTTGAAGAGATAATAAGAAAGACAAAGCTTGAGAAACTTGATTTTATAACCAGCGGTACTATTCCGCCAAACCCTTCTGAGCTATTGGGATCAAAACAAATGCTGGACTTTTTAAAATATCTTGAAACGAAATATGATATTATAGTTCTTGATTCTCCTCCTTATATTTCTGTAACAGATGCCGAGATTTTATCAAGAATTTCAGATGGGACAATTTTAGTTGTTCAGGCTAATAAAACTCCTTTTGATGCATTTGTAAGAGCTCATGACCGGATTGTTGAAAATGAAGACCATAAATTCTTAGGAGCAGTGTTAAATAACTTTAGCATTAAATCTGCTTACGGTTATTATTATAATTATTATTACTATTATTCCAAACCTAATGGTAACAGTAAAAAAAGAGTCAAATCTCAAATTAAAACAAAGTAAAGAGTTTTGAATTTAAAGCTATTTATCAAGAAGAACGTTCAACTGGCAAGATGCCCGAATTGTAATACAATTGCTTCATTAAGGAGGAGTCGCTCAAGAAATATTTATGAAAAGATTATCAAGAAGATTAAAATTAGTGCATATTTTTGTCAATCTTGTGGTTGGAGGGGCAGGCTTTTAACATATAAACTCAGCAAGAATTTTTTCAAGTTAATTATCTTTTACATTATTACTATGTTAATATCCGCTTATATTGTTTTAAGATTTCTTAGGAGTTATTTCGATTAAAGTTGATGATTTTAGTTTATGAATAGACAATGGTATGTTCTGCAGTCTAAACCAAAAAACGAATTAAAAGTATATAATCAGTTATTAAACAAGGAAATAGAGGTATACCTTCCGTTGATTGAAACAATTCGATATTGGTCTGACAGGAAAAAGAAAATACAGGTGCCATTATTTCCGGGGTACTTATTTGTTCATGGAAATACCGATGAAAGGTATAAGGCTATAAACAATACTTTCGGTGCGTTAAGATATGTTATGTATCAGAAACATCATGCAGTTTTATCGGAAGATGAAATTAGTTACATAAAAATATCTTTGCAGGAACCTGAAAGAGTGAAGATAGAAGATACTAATTTTGTAGAGGGTGACTTCGTTGAAATTACACATGGAATATTCAGAGGTCTGAAAGGTTATATTATTCAACTCAGAGGTAATTATAAATTAATGGTTAGTATAGTTGAAATGAACACTACTTTTAGTGTTCAACTTAATAATTCAGAAGTTCAATTAGTTCAGAAAATTTCAAATACTTAAAATGGAATTAAAGGGAAAAGTTAATACTAATAATTTTATTGTTGGTATTATTGGTATGGGGTATGTTGGATTACCATTGGCACTTGAATTTGCAGCCAAAAACATTAAGGTGATAGGTTTTGATCTTGATCCATCTAAGGTTAAAACAATCAATAAAGACAAAAAATCATACATTAAGCACATCTCATCTAAAAAAATTAAAGAGCAGGTAGAAAGAAAAACATTTAGTGTAACCTCAGATTTCTCTAAGTTGTCCGTTCCTGATGTTATAATTATTTGTGTCCCAACTCCTTTAAATATTAACAGAGAGCCTGATTTAAGTTTTGTTATGAATTCCACGAAAGAAATTGCAAAGCATTTAAGAAAAGGACAGTTGGTTTCTTTGGAAAGTACAACATATCCAGGTACAACAGATGAAGATATGTTGAAAATTCTCACAGCAACTGGGCTTAAAGTAGGTAAAGATTTCTTTCTTTGTTTTTCTCCTGAAAGAGAAGATCCAAATAATCCTGTTTATTCCACTTCATCTATACCTAAAGTTCTTGGTGGAGTTACTAAACAATGTAAGGAACTAGGGGTGCTTATATACGGCAAAGTTATTGAAAAAATTGTTCCGGTTTCTTCTACAAAAGCAGCTGAAGCCGCTAAACTTCTCGAGAATATATACAGATCTATCAACATAGCCTTAGTTAATGAATTAAAAGTGGTTTTTGACAAAATGGGAATTGATATCTGGGAGGTAATAAAAGCTGCATCGACTAAACCTTTCGGATTTACGGCTTTTTATCCTGGTCCTGGGTTAGGCGGGCATTGTATTCCTATTGATCCGTTTTATCTGACATGGAAAGCAAGGGAATATGATACATCCAGCAAGTTTATAGAATTGGCCGGAGAAATAAATACTTCAATGCCTTTTTATGTTGTTGAAAAAGTTATACATGCTTTGAATGATCATAAGAAATCTATAAAAGGTTCAAGAATTATTATTTTAGGTTTAGCATACAAAAAGGATATTGATGATTTAAGAGAGTCGCCATCTTTAAAACTCATTGAGTTGTTACAGGATCATGGAGCAAAAGTGGATTATAATGACGATTATGTTACAACAATACCTAAAGTCAGAAAATATAATTTCAATAAGAAATCAGTCAAAATAACTCCCTCAAATATCAGAAATTATGACTTAGTCTTGCTTTCAACTGAGCATTCATACTATGACTATGAAATGATTCTTAAAAATGCAAAATTAATCGTCGATACCAGAAACGGATTTGGTAATTTTAAAAACAAGAAAATTTATAAGGCATAAATTAAATGGGCAAATCAAAAATAGCTCTTATTACAGGTATAACTGGGCAGGATGGTAGTTATTTAACTGAGTTTTTGATAAATAAAGGTTACGTAGTTCATGGGATTATAAGACGAAGCAGTTCTTTTAATACTGGCAGAATAGATCATTTATACACTAATCCTGAAATATTAAATACGAAATTATTCCTTCATTATGGAGATGTGACAGATACAAGTAATCTTAATAGACTGCTTGAAAAAACTCATCCCGATGAGATTTATAACCTGGCCGCTCAAAGCCATGTTAAGGTTTCATTCGAAGTTCCTGAATATACTGCGGAAGTTGATGCAATTGGAACTTTACGTTTTCTTGACGCAATTCGTGAAACAGGTTTAAAAACTAAATTCTATCAGGCTTCAACCAGTGAACTCTTTGGAAAAGTCCAGAGTATTCCACAAAATGAAAATACTCCATTTTATCCCAGAAGTCCATATGGTGTAGCTAAAATTTATGGATACTGGATAGTAGTTAATTACAGGGAAGCATATAACCTATTTGCCTGTAATGGAATATTATTTAATCATGAATCACCAAGAAGAGGAGAAACTTTTGTAACCAGAAAAATTACAAGAGCTGTTGCGAAAATAGTATGTGGATATCAAAAGAATATTAAGTTAGGAAATTTAAACGCAAAAAGAGACTGGGGATATGCACCAGAATATTGTGAGGGTATGTGGATGATGTTGCAACAAAATTACCCGGAAGATTATGTCCTCGCTACAGGAGAAACTCATACTGTTAGAGAATTTGTTGATTTGGCATTCAAAGGATTAGGAGTTGAATTGGAATGGCAGGGAGAAAAAGAAAGAGAAAAGGGGGTTGTAAAGAATATTGACGATTCTTTGTTGTTGGAGGGTCTAATCAATGTGAAACCTTTATACAAAGAATTAGTTTTAAAATATATTAAAAAAAATAATGTAGTAGTCGAAGTTGATAAAAACTACTACAGACCAACAGAAGTTGATTTGTTAATTGGTGATGCCTCAAAAGCATATAACAATTTGGGATGGAAACCAAAAACAAAGTTTGAAGAGCTTGTAAATATTATGACTTTAGCTGATTTTGAAAAAGTCATCAAAAGGGGATATTAAAAAATGTTCGATGGAATCAGGTTAGCCGTGATTGGATGTGGGAAATGGGGTTTGAATCATGTCAGGACGGCACATAAATTATTAGGTGACAAATTAATGTTAGTATGTGATGTTAATAAAAATGCAGAAGAAAAAATTAAACTTATTTCACCCGATATTAAATTCTCTGGGAGCTTAGATAGTGTATTTCAGAATGATAGTATTAATTCTGTTATAATTGCAACACCTGCCGAGACTCATTATGAGATTTCAAAAATGTGTTTAATTAATGGAAAGCATATACTTACTGAAAAACCACTGACATTGTTGTCTGAAGAAACTACTAATCTTATAGAAATTGCGGAGAAGTTTAAAAGGAAAATAATGGTAGGGCATGTTTTATTATTTCATCCTGCTGTTGTGAAGATAAAGAGTATGATTGAAGAAGGACTAATTGGAAATCTGCAGTATATTTATAGTAATAGACTTAATCTTGGGACAATTAGAAAAGAAGAAAATATACTCTGGAGTTTTGCACCACATGATGTTTCAGTAATACAGTATATTGTTGGTGAAAAACCTGTCAGTGTTTTTGCTAAAGGAGCAGCATTTTTGCAGGAAAACATTGAAGATACAACTTTAACCTTTCTTAAGTACAAAAATAATATTAATGCACATATTTTTGTCAGTTGGCTTCATCCTTTTAAAGAACAAAGACTGGTAATTATTGGTGATAAAGGAATGATTGTTTTTGAAGATAGCTTGAAATCTGAAAAACTAAAATTTTATAAAAAGGGATTTAATGTTGTAGGTGATTCAATTGAGAAATTTGAGTCGGAATATGAAATAATTGAATTTCCTGATAAACAGGCTTTAGAAGAAGAACAGATTCATTTTTATAACTCCGTATTAAATAATACTAATCCAAAAACTGATGGATATCATGCCAGAGATGTATTAGAAATACTTGAAAATGCACAAACTAATTTAAATTTATAATATGAATGAAAGTAAGTTTTATATCGATAAATTTGCTGTTGTTGATAACAACGTAGAGATAGGTGAAGGCACTAAAATATGGCATTTCTCACATGTTCAGTCTGGAAGTAAAATAGGGAAAAAGTGTATTTTAGGGCAGAACGTAAATATAGGAAATAATGTCATTATTGGAGATTTTGTTAAAATACAGAATAATGTATCTGTTTATGAAGGTGTTGAATTAGAAGATTATGTGTTTTGCGGTCCGTCAATGGTATTTACTAATATTATTAATCCTAGAAGTAAATACCCTCAGGTGGGTTCTGAATTTTATTTGAAAACTCTTGTCAAGGAGGGGGCATCTTTGGGAGCAAATTCTACTATAGTATGCGGAGTTACTATTGGCAGATTTGCTTTTGTTGGTGCCGGTACAGTAGTAACTAAGGATATTCCGGATTTTGCTTTAGTAGTCGGAAATCCAGGTAAAATTAAAGGCTGGTACAGTGAAGCAGGAAAGAAATTATCGTTTAATAAAGAAGGTATAGCTGAATGCACTAAATCAGGAAAGAAATACAAGCTTGAAAATGATATTGTAAAAGAATTAAATTAATTAAAAATGAAAGTCCCACTTTTAGACCTTAAAGCACAATATAAAACAATTAAAGCTGATCTGGATGAAGCTTTAATCAAAACCGCTGAATCTCAGTATTTTATTCTGGGACCTGAAGTAGAAAAACTTGAAAAAAATATTTGTGAGTATTTAAAATGTAAACATGCTGTTGGTGTTTCATCTGGTACTGATGCTCTGCTTATTGCATTAATGGCAATAGGAATTCAACCTGGTGACGAAGTAATAATACCGGATTATTCATTTTTTGCAACTGCAGGAGTAGTATCACGACTCAATGCAAAACCTGTTTTTATTGATTCTGATATTCAGACTTATAATATTGATTTTACTAAAATTGAAAAGAGAATTACTCCCAAAACAAAAGCAATTATTCCTGTACATTTGTATGGACAATCTGCCGAAATGGACAAAATATTAGAGATTGCTAATAAGCATAATTTAAAAGTAATTGAAGATGGTGCTCAGGCAATTGGGGTACAATATAAAGATGGAAATTTTGTAGGAAGTATTGGTGATATCGGATGTTTTTCATTCTTTCCAAGTAAGAACTTAGGTTGTTTTGGTGATGGGGGAATAGTTACGACTAATGATGATTTATTGTATGAAAAATTGAAAATATTGAGAGTCCATGGTTCAAAACCCAAATACTACCACAAATTTATTGGAGGGAATTTCAGATTGGATGCTATTCAGGCTGCAGTTTTAAACGTTAAACTTCCTCATCTTGATAATTGGTCAGAAAAGAGAAGAAAAAATGCTCAATTGTATATGAATTTATTTATTGAAAATAAATTAAGCAGTAAGCCTGGAGTTATAAAATATAGTGAAACTGATAAAGTATTACTTCCAATAGCTGTTTATTCTGATAAAAACCTCAGGAATTATCATATATTTAATCAATTTATAATTAGAGTTAAAGAAAGAGATATACTAAGAGAATATCTTACAAAGAATGAAATCGGAAATGAGATTTATTATCCTGTTCCTTTTCACAAGCAAGAGTGTTTCATGGATTTATTAAGTGAATTTAATTACAACAATGAAGAGTTTAAAGTATCAGATTTGGCATCATCTGAAACCATAGCTTTGCCTATATATCCGGAACTTACAGAAGAGCAAATAGAATATGTTGTTTGCAATATTAAGGATTTCTTTAATTGATATGGTTCCCGATGCATAAATTCTAATTTTTTATGTAAGACTGACAAAGAACTTGATTTTTAATTTCAAATAGAATAAATTTATAAAAAATAAGAGGATTATTTATGAAAAAATTATCACTGTTTATAGTGTGCCTTTTAATGGGCATGTTTTGGGCAAGCAATTCATTTTCTCAAGGTTATACACCACCAAGTACTGTATTAGGGATTAGTATAGATGGTACTTTAGCGTCGAATGATGCCCATGGATCTGATTTGGGAGATGTTAATACCTTGAGAGGAACTTATGGGATGGTTTGGGGCAGGGGAGTTACATTAAATGCAAAATTTGGATTAGGTGTTAGGAAGAATCATAGATTAACTCTTGGTGCAAGTTACAAAAAGATGATACATGATGGAAGTGGGGAGATACCTTTTTTCAACTTTAGTCCTGTTGAACCATATACGAATTATACTATTTACACAGGTGCGGTTGGTTATGAATATGCATTTAATCCAAGATGCAAGAATAAACAATTTGTTGCTTTTGCTATAACAACAAATTATATTACGCAAAATAATACTATTCCTGATTTTATTTTTGACCCTGCACTAAGGTTTGGGTTTCAAGTCTCATCCGGTTATGAATGGACATTAGATAAAGCTCAAACAACAGGTGTATTTATAGGTGTTACATATAATCTTGCAAATATTCTTGGAACGACAAACGGAGTTAATACTTTGAATGATGGAAGTGGTACTCCTGGTCCAAATTATTGGAGACGTATAGGTACATTATCTTTAAATTTAGGATTTAATTTCTATACTGGTGTTAAACCTTACAGAGCGAAGTAAATAATTAAAATTATAAAAACAAGTTTTAAATAGGAGGTCTTGGACCTCCTTTTCTATTTTATAAAGAAATATTTCGCTTCCGGATGATGAACTATTATGGCATTAGTTGTTTGTTCGGGTACCATTTGCCATTCTTCGGTCAAAGTGACACCTATTCTTTCGGGTTTTAATAACTCAAATATGTATTTATTGTCTTCAAGATTTGGACATGCAGGATATCCGAATGAATATCTCGAACCCTGATACCCCTGCTGAAATAACTTCTGTACGTCGTTTGAATCTTTCTTGTCAATACCTAATTCCTTGCGGACTATCTTATGCCAGTACTCTGCCAGCCCCTCAGCCGTTTCTACGGATAATCCATGGAAATATAAATAGTCCTGGTATTGATTGTTCTCATACAATTTCTGTGCGTATTCTGTTGCCTTCCCGCCGACTGTTACTATCATAAACGGAACAACGTCGTATTCCTTCGATTCTCCGGACCTGAAATAGTCGCTTATGCAAAGATGCTTTTCCGTGTTTTGTCTCGGAAATTTGAATGTCACCCATTCTTCCATATCCGTACCATTTACGTCTGTTTTCCATTCATCGTATAATCTTTCCTGTGAAATGTTCTTAGGCTTGAATACAGTTAAACTGTTCCCGTCAGACTTGCATGGAAAATAGCCGTATATAACTTTTGGAGAAAGTAATTGTTCTCGCTTTGACTGTAATTTCAATTCATTGAACTTTGGAATGATTTCTTCCTTTATAAGATTATCGTATTCCGAATCTGCTTTGCTCCTGTCCTTATAAACATTCCAGCTTCCCCTGAATAATGCAATTTCATTTATGTATTCAAATGCTTTTTCTACCGGTATGTTCTCTACAATCTTCGAACCCCAGAATGGAGGCTTTGGTATATCATTGTCATGCTTAATGCTCGATTTAATAATAACATCTTCATTCTTCAATTCCTCTGCTTTTTCATTCTTTCTCGGGTCAACGTATATCTCCAATTTCGGCCGCTCACCCTTTCTCTTGTATTCCATTATCGTATCCATAAACTTCAATCCATCAAATGCATCATTTGCATAATATACATCACCATTGTACATTTCTCTTAATTCTCCTTCAACAAATCTTTTGTTTAAAGCAGCACCTCCCAGAATTACAGGTGCATCAATACTCCTTTCATTCATTATTTCCAAATTCTCTTTCATGATGGCAGTCGATTTCACAAGCAATCCGCTCATACCTATTGCATCCGCCCCGTTCTCTTTGTACGATTCAAGCATAGTCTCTAATGAACATTTTATGCCTAAATTTATTACGTTAAAACCGTTATTCGTAAGTATTATATCTACTAAGTTTTTTCCTATATCGTGTACGTCACCTTTCACTGTCGCAAGCACAAGTGTCCCCTTCGATGACTCTCCTTCCACTTTATCTATGTAAGGTTCCAGGTAACTTACGCAGGTCTTCATACATTCTGCTGACTGCAGTACAAATGGCAGCTGCATCTGTCCTGAACCGAATAACTCACCTACGGTCTTCATACCTTCAAGTAGTATGTCATTTATTATCTGCAAAGCAGAATAGTCTTTGAGTGCAAGCTCAAGTTCTTTCTCTACTCCTATTTTATCGCCGTCAATGATTCTGTTCTTAAGCCTGTCCTCTATCGAAACGTCCTTTTCGGCAACTGCAGCTCTCTTTTCTCCTTTTTCCTTACCATAATATTCCATTAATTCCTGTAAGGGGTCATATATGCATCTGAGTTCTTTCATATTATTTGTTTGTTACAATCCTTTCTCTTATTCTGTGGAATATGATTAATAATGTTGAAATTATAACTGTTAATATAAAAATTAATATCCATGTTTTAAAGTTCAAATAAATTATCTCGTAAAAGGTTCGTAATATATTAATTATGTAAACATCCAGTCTTACTCCCGCCAGAAATACAAACAGTACAATCAGAAAAGATCCGTATATATAATAAATGTTTTTCCTCTCTCCGGATTCCGAGGATACTATAAAGAAATTTATTACTGACAGTATTATTAATACCGTCATCAATGCCATATCAAGTTCCGGCTTGGGAATATTTATAAAATTAGATATCACTACCTGCGACAGGTAACTTCCTGCAAGCATTAATGTCGAAGAAACTAAAACAAACGAAAATACATCAGTCACAAAATTCCTGCATTTTCTTGTGTTGTTATTCTTCATCGTTATTATAAACGCTGGCAGTCCAATGCTGAATACGTTTAACAATGAAACTCTTCTTGGAGTGAGAGGGAAGTCGAGTAACGATAACAGCGATGCCAGTGTCAGATAAATCACAAGAAAGTTCTTAGTCAGGAAAAGTTTCGATATTGCGTTAACTGAGTTTACTATCTTATTACCCTCGTTGAAAATTTCAGGCAATAATGAAAACTTATTCTTCAGCAGAACTATATCCGCCACTTCCTTCGTTATTGCACTTCCTTCCTCCATTGCAATCCCGATGTCTGCTTGCTTTATCGCCGGCAAATCATTCACTCCGTCGCCTATCATTGCCGTGTGCTTCTTGTGCTTCCTGAACGTCTTAATAATCCTTAATTTATGCTCGGGCTTCAGACGGGCAAACAAGGTTTTTGTGAATATTACGTCGGCAAAATCTTTTTCGTTCAGCGTATCAAGCTGATTGCCCGTTATCATCTCGTCAATCTTAACGTCCCATCCTATTTCTTTCAGTATCGCACTAACAGCCTCAGGCGAATCACCCGTTAATATCTTAAACTTTAATCCGTTATCCTTGAATAAATTTATTGCCTCTAATACATCTTTCCTTATCGTATCTGTTATCGATACTATACCGTAAGGCTTTATGATTATTTTGTCCTGTAATTCTTTCTGTGAATAATTTATTGAATCTATATTCTCAATTTCTCCGAAAAGTAAATTCCTGTATATCCCTAAATCTAAATTCTTAAATAACTCTTCAGCCCGTTCCCTTGCCTTTGCTTCTGATTTGTCTATTATTATGTCGTAAGCGCCAAAGACAAATATCCTTTTTCTGGAATCAATTTCAAGCTCCAGTATGCTCATTTTAATCTCAGAACTGAAAGGAAGTTCATTTATGTATTTCACCTCAGCATACTTCGGAAGATGCTCAATTGCTCTTATTGTTGCATTCTGCTCAGTGGAATTAAAAGCAAAAGTACCGAGTAATTTCTCTGTTTCATCTTTGCTAACGTTCGGGTCAAGATTCTCAATCGAGTGAACCTTTAACTTGTTCTCCGTTAATGTACCGGTCTTATCCATGCAAACGTATTCAACGTTTGAAAATGATTCTATCGCGTTTAACTTCTGTACTATTGCACCTACTTTGCTGATTCTGTAAACACCTATCGCGAATGTAACTGATGCAGTTAATACAAGCCCCTGAGGTACTAACGATATTAATATCGTGGCAATCTTCCTTATGTGCTCTACAAATGTATACGTGTGAACCGTCTCAAGATTGTATACAAGTATTTCTATCAGTACAAGAAGAAGCGCAATTCCGAACAGTATCTTAAGTATTAAGTTAATCCTCTTCTGTAGCGGGGTTAATGAGAATTTGAATTTCTTTGCCAGGTTTGTAACCTTGTTAGCATGACTTTCAATTCCTACTTTCTCTGCCCTGTAATAACCGCTGCCCGATACGCAAAAACTACCCGAAAGAACCGTGTCTCCCGTACTTTTTTCAATCGGAACAGACTCGCCAGTCAATAACGATTCGTCTATCTCAAGTCTTTTAGTCGCAACTATCGTCCCGTCTACTACTATCTGGTCACCCCTCAGTACTTCTATGATATCATCCAAAACTACCTTCGTCTGGTCAATACTCTGCTTCTTCCCGTCCCTGTATACTGTCACTTCTTTCTTGAGCAGTAAATTCACTTTGTCCAGAGCTTTTTTGGATTTGATTTCCTGAAACAATGCAATCGCTGTGTTTGTGATTGCAATAAACAATATCCCTATTGAATCTAGTAATAACCTCTGGTCATTATTCCTTAAATAAAATATTATTACGAATATGATTATGCTGAATGTAATCAGATTAAATAAAGAAAATATATTCTCTGCTATAATCTCTCTGTAGGTTTTTGTCTTATGTGAAGCGTATTGATTACTTAAACCTTTTTCAGTTCTTTCGCGTACTTCTTCTGATGTTAATCCTGTAATGTCCAATTTTAATGATTACTTATACATAATCATAACTCTTTTACAGCCCGAATAAATTCCCTGAATATAGGTTGCGGGTTTATAAGTCTTGATTTTAATTCTGGGTGAAACTGAGA
>CAIUQV010000030.1 GCA_903901375.1 uncultured Ignavibacteriota bacterium | reverse complement strand
TTGGTATAAGTAAAGATGCAATGAATAAACTGTTTTTACCTTTTACGCATATTAACGAAGTCAAAGGCAAAAATTCAGGTTCCGGACTTGGCTTGTCAATATGTAAGAAGCTGGTAGAGCTGATGAATGGTAGAATCTGGGTTGAGAGTGAAGTTGGAAAAGGTTCAACTTTTTATTTTACTCTTGAACTTGAATCAGGAGATAATCAGCAGATTAAGAAAGAAGCCGTTACAAAATCATTGGAACTTACTAACCTTTCGGATGAATTGCCTTTAAACATTCTTCTTGTTGAAGATAATCCGATTAATCAGAAAGTTGCCCAGCGCATCATAAAGAAATTCGGATATAATATAGACACTGCAGTAAACGGTCTTGTTGCTCTTGATTGCGTTAAGAATAAAAAATACGATATTATATTTATGGATATTCAGATGCCGGAAATGGATGGAATTGAAGCTACTAAAATTATTCTCGATACTTACAAAAGCAAATCTCCTAAGATTATTGCAATGACGGCAGCCGTTATGAAAGGTGACAGGGAAAGATGTCTTGATGCGGGTATGTCCGATTATATTCCAAAACCTGTATTACCCGAAGTTGTGTATAAAGCAATTAAGAAATGGGGTAACTCTGCTAAAACAGCGTCATTAAATTAATCTTTTTTGTTCATTAACAGGTTGCTGTTTCTGAAATCTGCAATGTTCCCGCTGTTAATCCTTGCACTTACAAGAATCGTATTATCAAATCTTTTCACGCTTATGTCATTCAGCACTTTATCAAAGGCCCCGCCTTTCTTGTCCTTCTTGCCCGCAGATGATATTTTTGCCAGCCCTATTATTCCGTTAAACAGTTTATCTACGTAAGCCGCAGCATCGCTGTCCATACATTCAAATTGAAGTACAAGGTCAAGTTCGTTTTTCATTTTTGCGTTCAGTGATATCGAACTTACTTTTTCAAAAAGTTTGTTTGTAATTATATCATCACTTTTGCTGAGTGTATCCTGTTGTGAGTTGAATAAAGAATCCGTGGCGGCACCAGTCTTGTCAAATTTCTTTCCGGATTTCATATCCGTAAAGTTTGCAAATATTCCTCTGATAAAAGTCCTTTCCGTTGAAACAAGCCATACACTTTCCTTGTATATCTGTGCATTTATTGCAGTCATAAGTTCCTGATTCGTCAAAAGTCCTGTGTTAGAAGTATCCGTGATGCCCTTCATTCTCGTTAACTGTTCTGAATAATTGCTCGCACACAGTGTAAAGTTATCCTTCAGGAAAAACATCGTATTGCTCGGCACGTGTGTGTAGAAAACGTATCCCTTCCCGTCATCAGATTTCCTGAACAGTGTATCGTTTGCAAGGAAGTTAGTCATTTTGTTCCTGTCAAATGAACCTTTCATCACTATCGCATTTTCACCGGTCCATGAATTTGCAAAGAAGATTTCGTCAAGCCCGTCTGATATCGTCGCTCCGGTTGCTGATTTAAACACATTTAATATACTGCCAAATGTATTCTCTGCACTGAATACAGAATCGGAAAGATTCTGTTT
>CAIUQV010000029.1 GCA_903901375.1 uncultured Ignavibacteriota bacterium | reverse complement strand
GGAAAAGTGAAGGCGATAAAAGTGAAGCCCGGCGACAATATACTTGAGGGCGATGTACTTGTAGAGATTGAATAAAGGTACTTCCTTTCATAAGCAAAGGGGCGGAACACGAATTGGGAGTGTTCTGCCCTTTTTGCATTAGAGTGGAAAGTTAAATACTGTCAGGACGTAAGTCCTGACAGGCACAAGAAAAGAAAAACGGGAGTAGCCGAGGCGAACTCCCGTTTTTGTTTTACACTGTGTCATCCCCACTCGCGAAGAAGATACGCGAAGCGTCTTTAGGCGGGGATCGCTTTATTAATCCTTTTATTAGTCGAGATCCCCGCCAGGAACACGCGGGGATGACAATAGGTGGTGCGTTTACTTTATCAGCAGCATCTTCTTTGTTTCGGAGAAGGTGCCGGTAATGAGTTTGTAGAAATAGACGCCGGTGTTTAGCGCGGCGCCGTCGAACGCGGCTTCGTACGTGCCGGGTTGTAAGCTTTCGTTCACGAGAGTTTGAACTTCGCGCCCCGTGACGTCATACACGATTAGTTTTACATCGCCGGATTTTATGTTACTGAACTTTATGTTCGTTGTCGGGTTGAACGGGTTCGGATAGTTTTGCGATAGCGAGTATGCAGATGGTGTTTCTGTGCTGATGTTTTGAATTCCTACAAAATCTGAAAGAGGGCGGCGCCAGACAGAATAATTTGTTCCTGCAAATACATAATTGTTTGAAATTAATAAAGCTAAGCATGAAGTATAATTGGGAAATCCCTGATTTTGATGAACCCAGCTAGCTCCATTGTTTGATGTATGAAACACACCTCCATTATTTGTAGAATTAATATAATTCGTACCTGCGAAAACATTATTACCGTAACTTGCAAATGACCACCCATAAGTATAATCTAATGATGTTTGATTCCAGTTTAATCCGTTATTTGTGGATAAATAAACTCCAAAAAAATTATAAGCAGCAAATATATTATTTCCATTTCCAATCAGACACTGTACTGTACTGTTATTCAAAGATGTTTGAGTCCAGTTTGTGCCATTATTCGTAGAGATATAAACACCACCTGTACCTCCATAACTGCCAACAGTCCCTGCAAATATATTCCCCCCATTTACCACAATAGAATAAACTAAAATATTACTTAATGATGTCTGTATCCAATTAACACCGCTATTTGTTGACACATAAACTCCACCAATACTGTATGCATACGCTCCTGCAAATACTGTATTCCCATTTGCCGCTAGCGTACTTACTGTTTTATCATTCAATGATGTTTGTGTCCAGTTTATACCACCATTTGTAGAAGAATAAACTCCATAATTATTAGTCCCTGCAAAAATAGTATTCCCTGATATTAAGATTGACTGCACAGATCTATTATTCAATGATGATTGTGACCAGTTTGTACCGTTATTAGTAGAAATATAAACACCACTTGAATCTGTTCCGGCATAAATAGTATTTCCATTTGCAGCTAAAGCATTTATTAATCTATTACCCATACCATTACTCATCTGCACCCACTGTGCATTAACACTTACCGCCACGAGCATCACTAAGATAACGAAGATTCTTTTCATACTGAATAATTTCATGTTTTAAATTTCTTTTCAAGTGCTGTCCAAAATCCAACAATTGCAACTGCCACTCCTGCAGCATCCGGAATTTATTC
>CAIUQV010000028.1 GCA_903901375.1 uncultured Ignavibacteriota bacterium | reverse complement strand
GTGTGTCGTATATTTCTTCGGTAAGATTGTTATCCTTGTAGGAATATTTTATGAAGCTTGTCTGTTTACCTTTGGCAGTTGTAAGTTTTTCTTTCAGGTTTCCGTCACTGCCGTATGAATAAGTTGTAATCGTAACATTATCACTTCCGAAAGTAATCTTTTCTTCAGTAAGTCTTGATTTCTTACCGTAAGAATATTCGTAAACATAATCAACCTGGTCTTCAGAATTGTATTTAGTCTCTTTCAGAAGATTATCAGACTTATCAAAAACGAATAAAGAATAACTCACAAGAGTACCGTCTGTCATTACATACTTCATCTTAGTAAGTTTTCTGCCGTTGTACTCATAAATTTCGTCGAACGCTTTCAGATCACCGAAGTACAATTCCCTTTTTGCAAGTCTGCCAATATCGTTATAGAAATATAGTGTCTTTCCTGCAATTTGATCTTTATCGTTGAAAATTTCCCTTGATAAGATATTGTTATCCAGTTTAATAACAGTTTTTGAAAATTGCGGTGAATAATTAATTTCAGTGTATGTGTTATTATCTTTATCAACAACAATTGACATTGCTTTTGAAGAATCCTGTGACCCGTCTGATTCATCAGTATCAATACGTGTAACGACGATATTAGAATACCCTGAAGACATAAAAGCATCAATCTTTTCTCTTTCATTCTTTTCTGTTTCAATCATAATCTTAATCTGCGAATGAGCGACTCCGAAACTGATACATAATAATATAACCAGAAATAATTTCTTCATATAAATTTTAATTTAGTGTGCAAAAATAATTTAAAAGAATACGGAATAAACAAACCGGTAAAAAGTTTTTCATAGTATTTCAAAACAAATTATCTGAAATTATACAATAAATCAGAATAAAAACATGAACATTATAACAAAATTATTTGGCATTAAGTATCCAATAATTCAAGCAGGTATGATATGGTGCAGCGGCTGGAAACTTGCATCAGCAGTGAGCAATGCGGGAGGGCTTGGACTCATCGGTTCAGGTTCGATGCATCCTGATACTTTTCTTGAGCATGTAAGAAAATGCAAAAAGGCAACACAGAAACCATTTGGTGTGAATGTGCCATTACTTTATCCTGAACTCGATGAAATAATAAATATAATATTAGCAGAAGATGTAAAAATCGTCTTCACATCTGCTGGTAGTCCTAAGAAGTACACATCACATTTAAAAGAAAAGGGAATAACTGTTGTACACGTAGTATCAGGTGCAAAGTTCGCGATGAAATGCAAGGAAGCCGGAGTTGACGCAGTAGTTGCAGAGGGTTTTGAGGCAGGTGGACACAACGGAATTAATGAGACAACAACTATGGCATTAATTCCACGTGTAAGAGAATCTGTTGATTTACCTTTAATTGCAGCAGGCGGGATTGGAACCGGGGCTTCGATGCTGGCAGCATTTGCACTTGGAGCGGACGGAGTTCAGGTAGGTACAAGGTTTGCTGCAGCGGAAGAGTCTTCTGCACATATGGATTTTAAAAAGATGATTGTGAATGCTGATGAGGGCGATACAAAATTAATGATGAAGAAATTGATACCTGTCAGGTTGCTGAGGAATAAGTTTTATAATGAAGTAGAAAAAGCAGAAATGTCATGCGCAACTGCGGATGATTTAAGAAACCTTCTGGGTAAAGGACGGGCGAAGAAAGGAATGTTTGAAGGAGATATGGAAGAAGGTGAACTTGAGATAGGTCAGGTATCTTCACTGGTAAAGGAAATTCAGCCTGCCGGAATAATAATCGAGGAAATGATAAAGGAATATAATGATGCACTTTGTAAATTGAGAAAGATTGAAGATTAATATTAAAGAGTAGAATAGAAAAGAGGAGAAGGGGGGATTCGAACCCCCGGTAAAGTTGCCCCTACAACAGTTTTCGAGACTGCCGCTTTCAACCACTCAGCCACTTCTCCTGAATGTAAAATTGTATAGTACTCCCGAGAGGATTCGAACCTCTAAATTCTGATCCGTAGTCAGAGGGTTTATCCATTAGCCTACGGGAGCAATTTTAGTAATCATAAAAATAACATTTTTATTCATCTTATTAAAACCAAAAATGGGTATCCGAAAATATAATGTAGTTCAAACATTCTTGTTTGAACCAATATAATTGTTGTTTCCGACAGGAATGTCGGAACTACGTTTGTATTTATTGTTTCCGACATGAATGTCGGAACTACGTTTAAATTAAATCATAACAGATGAACCAGCCATGATAGCTTTCAGGGGTATCGGTAAGTCCTTTCGTAACCGGATTATTATACATATAATTTATTGTTTTTAGCATTTCAGATTCATCTCTAATAATTCTATCATACGATTCATGTTGCCATTCAAATTTATCTTTGATTTTGTTTTCAATCCTAAATATGTTTAACTTTTTAGAGGAAACCC
The DNA here is from genome assembly GCA_903901375.1 of uncultured Ignavibacteriota bacterium. GTDB lineage: Bacteria > Bacteroidota > Ignavibacteria > Tepidaquicellales > Tepidaquicellaceae > CAIKZJ01. Next base: position 536 of record CAIUQV010000028.1, on the reverse strand, counting down.
CTTTAATGCCTTTCATAATCTTGGAAAGGGTATATTCATCTTTTGGACGAATAACTAAATGGACATGGTCAGGCATTACGACTGCAGAAATTAAATCATAATAAAGGTTATGTCCTTCTTTAATATGTTCAAGAATGATTATTTGTTCGTCTATAGATAAATCAGAGCAGTGCACGCAAAAAGTGATAAAGTATGCAGAACCTGAGAATGTGAAATGGGGTAAATTTCTTTTCCAGTATTTTGACTCACAGTTATTCATATTTTAAAATTTAATGTTTTTGTTGTTTCCGACAGGAATGTCGAAACTACATTTGTATTTTTTGTTTCCGACAGGAATGTCGGAACTACATTTGTATTTTTTGTTTCCGACAGGAATGTCGGAACTACAATTATATTTATGATTTATCTTTATCATTTCAGAATGACGAATTTATTTGTTTGAATGAAACCCTCTGATTGCATTCTGTAAAAATATACACCTGAAGATAGTGAACTACCGTTGAATTTTACGGTATGGTATCCTGCGGGAAGGGATT
>CAIUQV010000027.1 GCA_903901375.1 uncultured Ignavibacteriota bacterium | reverse complement strand
GGTTGTGTTGATAGAGTTTATACAGCTGATGAAATTAAACTTTTTTTAGAAAATTTATCTGTTAAGTAATATATTTATTGTTTATGAAAGTGAAGCAAAAAGTCCTAATCGTTGATGACAAAATTCCAAATCTGGTTGCTTTGGAAAATGTATTGAAAGATTGTAACGCAGAAGTTGTTAGAGCACAAAGCGGAAACGAAGCTCTTAAGGCAACATTGACGAACGAATTTGCACTTGCAATACTCGATGTAAATATGCCTGAAATGAATGGTTATGAACTTGCAGAATTATTGTCTGGCGACGATAAAACGAAAAATCTTCCTATCATTTTTCTTTCAGCTGAATATTCCGATGATATGCATATTCTTAAAGCTTACGAATCAGGTGGTATAGACTTCGTTGCTAAACCTTTCAATCCGTATTATCTTCTGAGTAAAGTTAACATTTTTCTTAAACTCGATAGGCAGAAGAAAGAACTTATAGATAAAATGCAGATTGAAAAATCTAAGAATTATCTGGAAAGCATTCTTATGTCTGTTAGTGATTTTATTATTGTGGTCAACCTGGATGGTGTTATAAATAATATGAACAATGTTGTTTATTCCAAACTCGGTTATGTTTACGAAGAATTATTCGGTAAAAATGTTACCGATTTGTTTCATGTTGATGTTAAGGATACACTTGAAAAAGTGTTTATTGAATATTCGGATGGTATATCCGGTACAATATTATCAAACTTAAAGTTGGAAACTTTTATCCATAAAAAAGAAGATAGTGTTATCCCTGTTATTCTGTCCGTCTCACCATTAATTTCTGAGGAAGGTATAGTAAAAGGCGCTGTTCTTGCCGCAACAGATATTACAGAAAGGAAAAAATTTGAAGGAGAGCTGAGGCGTGAAAAAGAACGTGCGGAAAGACTCAGCGAAATAAAGTCAAATTTTCTGGCTAATATGAGTCATGAACTTCGGACTCCGATGGTTGGTATTCTTGGTTTTTCAGAATTACTTACTTCCATGGTTTCAGATAATGAATCAAAAGAGTTTGCCGATATGATTTATCAAAGCGCTAATAGATTAATGGAAACTCTCAATCAGATTCTTGATATTTCATTAGTTGAATCTGATAAACTTGAACTTAAAGTATCTAACTTTGACGTAGTTTCTTTGTCAAAAGATGTTATCCAGCTTTTTGAGCTTATTGCCTCTAAAAAATCATTGACACTTGAAATGGTATCCGATGAAAGCCCTATTATGATTAATCAGGATATCGGATTGACTCGGCAGATACTCAATAATCTCATAAATAATGCAATCAAATTTACTAAGTCAGGAGGAGTTAGTATTAAGATTGCCAGAGAATTCTTTAATAATTCTGAACATATAGCTATTAAGGTTATAGATACTGGTATTGGTATTCCTCAGGAGAAGTTTGATATTATTTGGGAGGATTTCAGACAGGTCAGTGAAGGTCATGGAAGATCTTTTGAAGGTACTGGATTAGGTTTAAGTCTGAGCAAAAAGTTTACTGAATTGCTTGGAGGAAAAATCTTCGTTGAAGAAAGTATCCTTGAAAAAGGAACTACTTTTAAACTTTTATTACCTGTCTCAGTTTCAAAAGTCTCTAATCTACCTGTAACTGAAAATAAACAAAATGTTCCAGCTGTTAAAAAGGAATTATCTAAAATTCAAAGTGTTTTAGATGTCTTGTATGTTGAAGATGACCTCTCTTCCGGACTTTTGGTGAAAAACAATATTAAGAAGTTTTGTAATTTGGATATAGCTGTTACAGGTGAAGAAGCACTCAATGCTGTAACTAAAAAGAAATACGTAGCAATATTGATGGATATTAATCTTGGTACTGGTATAAATGGAGTCGTAACCGCAGAGCGGATAAGAAAGATAAAAGGATATGAGGATATTCCAATTATTGCAGTAACTGCATTTGCAATGGTTGGTGATAAAGAAAGATTCTTGCAAAAAGGATTTACAAATTATATTTCAAAACCATTTATCAATAAAGAACTCGTTGCTCTTGTTCGTAGTTTCTTGTAAATACTCGGAAATGGTTTTGTTTATGATTTAATTTTTGAATGATATAGTGCAAATCGCATTATTGTAGCTTGATTTTTCAACAGATTAATAATATTTTGTTAAAGATAATAGTTTAATTAAGTAAATAGGAATTTGCCCCGGTCTCATATAAAAAGTACTTTGTTTATTTAAATTATTGAAGTTTATCTCTTTTTTAATATTTGTCGGTTGATAAACTTAAATCTGATTTCATTTGAAAAAGATTACTAAAGGCAAAAAGTCTGACCTGAACACTCTTGAGAGTAAATTACTGGAATATGCCAAAAGACTCGAGGAGGCCGAGAAAACCGCGGGGCTTGGAAGTTGGGAATTCGATTGTATCTCAGGTAAAACTTGGTGGTCTAATCAGATGTTTCTTATGTTCGGAATTGAAATTTCCGAAAATGCTCCAACTCTTGCTGAAAATCTTGAACGTATTCATCCCGAAGATAGGCCGGGTCTTATCGAAGTGTTTCAGTTGATGTCCGATGGTGTTCTTCCTCCGGTTTT
>CAIUQV010000026.1 GCA_903901375.1 uncultured Ignavibacteriota bacterium | reverse complement strand
GTCTCGATGATTTGTACATTGACCTTATGTACTGGGTTTTGAAACGCAGACATAAAGCCAAACTTCCGGATTTTTCCGAAATGTACGATAAACCCGAAAAACCTATCGCCATCACTTTCGGTGCATGGAATGAATCTGGTGTTATCGGTCGTACTCTTAGCTTCACAGTCAAAAACTTAAAATATCAGAACTACAGAATTTTCGTCGGCGTCTATCCAAACGACCAGAAAACTATCGACGTCGTTAGTAAGATTTCCGAACAGGACCACAGGATTAAAATGGTTATCAATCCGCAGGATGGTCCCACTACTAAAGCTGATAATCTTAACGTTCTCTATGCCGCAATCACGGATTTTGAAAAGCAGTTCGGCGAGTTTGAAATACTCCTCGTTCACGACGCTGAAGATTTCATCCACCCGCGTTCACTGAAATTGTACAACTACCTTATCGGTTATAAAGGCTATCACGGTATTCAGATTCCTGTCGTCCCGATTAAAAGTCAGCTCGGAAATACCATACACAGAACATATTGCGATGCTTTTGCAGAAACTCACACAAAGGATATGATTATCCGCCAGGAAATGGGTACTTTTATGCCTTTCTCAGGAACGGGTATGGGCTTCCATAGAAAATCTATGTACTGCATCGAAATGATTAATGAAAAGCTTTCCGGCTCAGCAGAAAATAAGAATAAAGAATTCTTCGACCCGTTCGGAAGAGTAGTAAGTATAAACCCTGAATATTTCGGTAACGACGAAGGCGAAACCGTTTCACCCGAATATTACAATAACACTAAATATAAAGATAATCCTTTCGAGAGTCTTGAAGATAAACCTTCGTCTCGTTCGGATTCAACACGTAAGGTCATAAACAGCTATACAGTTTCATTTGCTGCACTCGTAATTCTCAGCTTGTCTGTCATTATCTACAAAGGTTCCACCGCCGGCTCACGTCCTTCTGCACAGAAGAATAATCCCGTTCTTGTCAATAACATCGCCGAGGTTAAACCCGAAGTAAACACAAATACCGCAGTACAGAAAGCTCCTTCTACAAAAAATACTTCCTCCAAAAAGGAAGTGAAACCCGTTAAGAAGAATGTTCCCGCCGGTAATAAGAAGAACTCTTCCGGAAAAGGAAACTCCTCCGACGCGAAATTAAAAACAGTTACGGGTAATAAAACAATGAGCAGCAACACAAATATCTTTTTCAAAAATCAATACGGTAAAAACTAATTCAGATGAAGAAATCAGATAATAAATCATACATATATTTCGGTATTAAAGATAAAAGTGCTGAAGATTATTCTGCAGGTCTTAACAGCAGCGATACTTATAAAAAGATATTCGAAGTCTTCGATAAAGGTCTCGACCAGGATTCAGGTCCAAACGGTCATTACTTTTCGCCTTCAACTGAAGAGATTGAACTGAAGGTAAAGCTTAATAATGCTAACCTTATCATCAACGATTTAAAGAATAAACTTAATAATACAAAGACTGAATCCTCTGATAAATTATCAGCAGATAGTAAATCAGGTAATAAAACTCTTAGTACTGATACTCTTGACATCGAGCCCACAGTCCTCAGACCCGCAGCAAAGACCGAAGGTATTTTCAACGATGCTAACTTAACTGAAGATTATGAACTCGGAATGAGGTTCTATCAGCTCGGACTTAAAACAGGGTTCTTCAACGTTAAGCTCGACGGCGATAAAAACTCAACGCGCGTTGCTACAGCAGAGTTCTTTCCGAATAAATTCTGGCCAGCCGTAAAGCAAAGGTCACGCTGGATTGCAGGTATCTGCCTCCAGAACTGGAAAGCTCATAAATGGGACGGTAATCTTACTACAAAGTATTTTCTTTTCAGAGATAGAAAACCATTACTCAGTTTCTGGTCAACATTCCTGTCAAATATGATGCTTTTGTACTTTATATATCTCGCTTTGGGTTCAGCTTTAAATTTTGATAATTCACTTATTTCCGGAAGAATCTCACCAGTACTCGCATACCTGATGATGTTCAATCTTGTATTTATGGTGTCAAAAGGTATTCACAGGTTTATTTTCACTTCAGGCTGGTACGGTCCTGCTTATGGATTCGCAAGTATTTTCAGATTGGCAATAGATTCTTTCATAAACTTCTTTGCAATTATTAGGTCGGTCAGCGTTTACCACAAAACAAAGAAGAAAGTCGTCTGGGACGCTACAACTCATTATTAATAGAACAAAGTTTTTCTCACATTAAAAAACCCGGAAGATTAACACTCCCGGGTTTTTTATATACTCTATTTTTGTAATTCTCTCACAGTATAACCCGCTAATTAAATTTATCTGAATAATCACAGCCATAATCCGCTAATCAAGTTTATACGAATAATCACAGCCTTAACCCGCTAATCAAGTTTATATGAATAATCACAGGTATAACCCGCAAAGCGGGTTAAATGTGAATAACCACCGGCGAAGCCGGTGGCGCATCCAACCCACAATCCAACCCCGATAGGGGTTGAATGTGAACAATCACAGCATAACCCGCAAAGCGGGTTAAATATGAATAACCACCGGCGAAGCCGGTGGCGCATCCTACCAACAATCCAACCCCGACAGGG
>CAIUQV010000025.1 GCA_903901375.1 uncultured Ignavibacteriota bacterium | reverse complement strand
GCAGGAACTATGACAGGTGTTTCAAAATACCTTAAAGAGAAAAATCCCGACGTTAAAATTATAGGTGCAGACCCTGTCGGCTCTAACTTTAAACTTTTCAAAGATACAGGCAAAACTTCCGTCACTTCGCCATACCTTGTAGAAGGTCTTGGTACGGACGAGATTCCTCCTATAACTGATTTTTCGTACGTCGATGAAATAGTAAGTGTCTCCGATAAAGACGCAATTAATATGTGCAGTCGGCTTGCCAAAGAAGAGGGGATTTTCTGCGGTGCTTCCTCAGGTATGAACGCATTCCTCGCTCTTGAAGTCGCAAAGGAACTGTACGAAGATTCTGTTGTTGTTTTCATCGTCTGCGATACCGGAGAAAGATACCTTAGCAAATACCACAACGACGACTGGCTGAAAGAAAATCTGAAATAGACTTTTACCTTCCCAAGCTGGAGCTTGTGGAAGGAGGTTGTTGGTACAAACAAAAAAGGGCTGAAGAATCAGCCCTTTTAGCAAATCAACTTTATTTATTTCCTTCTGCGCAGATAAATGAATCCCATTCCGAGTAAGAATATTATCGGCAGTTCCATTCCGAACAATCCGCATTTCTTTCCGGCTTTTACTGTTGCAGACATTGTGATGTCTTCTTTTAAATCTGCTACGGTCTTTTCCCATTTCACTTTCTGACCGTCTTTTGTTCCGTTTGTTGAAAGAACTTCACCCGGGAATTCAAATTCATAAGTGAGTTTATAATCGCTCATTCCCATGTTCTTTGCACTTGCTGTGTCCTGCAATAGAACGTATTTGAAATCTTTTCCTTCTTTACCGTCTACAAAGCTGGCTTTTATTTTTGCAAATGCCTTTGCTTCGGAAAGCTTGTTTATATCTTTAAACTTTACGTTTAAGGTTACTACTGACGTTGAGTCAGTTGTTGCATTCTTTTCAACTTTGATGTCTGTTGGTTCTGTGTTCGATGATGTGTAATTTGATTTCACCTTTGCTTCAGTAAATCCAAAACCTGAAAGCTCATCACCCGTAACGTTTGATGATTTTGTCCAGTATTTGACACTCATAGTACCGGAGCCGTCTGCGTTAAGCTTTGTTTTCTGGTCTACATTTACGCAACCTGAAATAAAGACAGCAACCATGAATAAAACAGAAATAGATAGTAAAGACTTTAAGAGCATTTTCATTTCAAAACTCCCTTTTAAATTAATAAAGTATAATTTAAATACTCTTTATTAAAAAAGCAATTAATAAATTATGATGTTACATTTGTCCGTTACGTTTCGTTACTTCCTGAAAACCTGATGTTATATATTCATTTAATTCTAAAATTATATTGTTTACATTTATTCAAATAAATCTTTCATTATGAAAAAGTTATACATACTAATTGCTTTACTTGGATTTTTCTTCCAGGCAAACGCACAGACCCTCGTCGGGGTCTATCCTTTTCAGTACAGTAATACGTACAATTACCTCTGGGGAATCACACAGATTAACGATACTCTCTGGGTCGGTTCGGGATATACCGGTACAGGTTACACAACTTCAAAAATGTATAAGGTTACTAAAACAGGTACCGTTGTTGACAGTCTCACTACTCCTTTCAAGTTCAATCACGGTCTTGCCTGGGATGGCACCGGTTTCTGGATTGCCGAAGATTACAGAACTTCAGGCGGAAGAATTTATAAGATTAATCTTGCAGGTCAGACTATAGACAGTATTTATACTAACACAAACCTTCAGGGTATCGGCGGTATTGCACTCGACGGTAATAACCTCTGGGTTGCATCTTACTATCCCGACAATGCTTCTTATCCTAATGCCTATGCATATAAAATTAATCTTACTTCTAAACTCGTAGTCGATACTATTCCTCTTCGCGGACGTCAGGTGCAGGGAATAGCGGTTAAAGGCGATACTATTTTCTACGTCAACGATAATTTCCAGTCTGAACCCGAAAGAATCTATGCATTCCGTAAAGCAGTAGGGGATACTTTGTTCTCTTTTCCCGCTCCGGACGTTGATAATGACTGCGACCCACGCGGACTTTACTGGGATGGACAGTATCTCTGGCTTATGGCTTTCAGAATCGGTAACAACATCAGCGCATACAGAACTTTGTACAAATATCAGGTTGGCGGCACGGGTAATCCGCAGATTACTGTGAACACAAGCTTAATTGATTTTGGAAATGTTGTAGTCGGTACTACTTCAAATCAGACTCTTAATATTTCAAACACCGGCTCGGCTAAACTTATTATTTCCGGCAAGACTGTTACAAACCCGAGGTTTGGAATAGCGCCAAACAACGTTCCGGATACTATTAATCCGGGAGGGAATAAGAATTATACTGTTACTTTTAATCCTCTTGCTTATGACACTTTGTCTGCACAGCTGCAGATTGCAAGTAACGATATGCTCGTGCCGACAAAAATTATAACATTAAAAGGTAAAGGAGTTTATAACGGTGCGAATATAGGTTTGTCCTTGACTAATATTGACTATCAGCAAAGACGTGTTAATTCTTTGTGCGGTTACAAATTCACAGTTACTAATCAGGGTAAT